>SKKZ01000190.1 GCA_007123455.1 Coriobacteriia bacterium
GCACCCGATTGGAGTCCGAGATGCGCTCGGGGGGCAACGGGACCTCGCGCAGGTCGATGGCCAGGCCGATTCCGGCAACTTCGGCTGCGACCGTCTCGACCGCCTCGCGCGCGGCCTCCCAGGTCGAAGCGCACCTGTCGCACGTCTCGCCCGCTACCACGAGGCGCTCGACCTCGACGGTCACGCGAGCACCACCCGAACAGCAGCCGGTCATCATCGCTCCCTGGGCATGAGCACAGTCTCAACGTCCGCAAGTATGGCGCGCGTCAGGGGGAATCGCCAGCGCGCGCGCCTCGTGTTCAGTACACGCAGGCATCGAGAATCGAAAGTGTCTCGTCGACGACCGGCTCGGGAGCCCGGCCGATGCGCCGTGCGTCACGCGCTCGGTAGTCGACCGATCTGACCTGCTCGACCATCACGAAACCCGTGACGTTACCGCCCTCAGGAATAGGCACGTGAAACGGATAGCCGCGGCGTGTCTTGGTCACCGGGCACACGATGCAAAGCCCCGTGCGATCGTTGAAAAGGTCCTTGCTGAGAACGAGCGCGGGGCGTCGTCCCTGCTGCTCGTGTCCGGACTGGGGGTCGAAGCTCAGCGCCACGAAGTCGCCCTTCTGAGGGACGTATTCGACCACTTACCAGACCTCCCCGCCTGTCGGAGGGCCCCAGTCAACTTCGCCCGGGTTGTAGTCGGCAGGAATCTCCCGCACTAGCTGGCCGAGATCATGACCGCCCCGAACACGCCGCACCGGCGTCACGACGATGACCCCGTCGCGCGCCACGACCTCGACGGAGTCGCCAACCTCGATGTCGGCGTCGGAGAGCAACTCCTTGCTAAGACGCAGGCCCTGGCTGTTGCCCCATCTCTGGACCTTCGTAATCACTCTGATCACCTCCATGGCTATCCGAAGTATAGCCAATGTCACCGAGGTGGGCAATGCCACCGAGCGGCAAAGCGTACTGGAAGACTCATTCGTGCGCTGCCCGCGCCTGGGCGAAGACTTCGTCCATCGGAATCGGGATGACTCTGCCGGACTCGATCTCATCGCGGCGATGCTCAACTTCCTCGAGCTACAGCTGCTCGATTTCCCTCTCCGGGAGGTCATCGAGGCTGGCAAGCAGCTCACGAGCAAGATTCGCTTGGCGCGTCGGATCAAGTCGCAGTGCCTCGCGAGTGAACTCATCGATGGTCATCGCGCCAACTCCTGCAGTCGCGTCAGGGACGAGACCATTATCCGCCCCGGTCTTAACGTAGCCGAACCGTGTTCCGACCTGCTCGCGGCAGGCCAGTCTGCGTCCTTTACGTCGGGTTATCTACCCGACCACCTTCTCCGCGAACTCCGCCACGCCCATCTGGCCGATGTCGCCTTCGGTCCGCTCGCGCACGGCGACCAGGTCGCCCTCGGCCTCTTTGTCGCCCACCACGAGCATGTAGGGGACCTTCTGCTGCTGGGCCTTGGCGATCTTGACGCGCATCGGCTCCTGCTCCTCGTAGACCTCCACGCGCACGCCGGCGACCTCGAGCCGCTCGCGCACCGACTCGGCATGCTCGAGGTGCCTGTCGGCGATCGGGATGACGACCGCCTGTACCGGCGCGAGCCACACCGGGAACGCGCCTGCGTAGTGCTCGATCAGTATGCCGAGGAACCGCTCCATGCTGCCGAGGATCGTGCGGTGCAGCATGAACGGCTGCGCCTCGGTGTTCTCGGCCGTGCGGTAGGTCATGTCGAAGCGCTCGGGGTTGTTGAAGTCGACCTGGATGGTCGCGGTCTGCCACGTCCGCCCGATGGCGTCGCGCAGCTTGATGTCGATCTTCGGGCCGTAGAACGCGCCGTCGCCCTCGTTGATCTCGTATTCCTGGCCGCGCTGCTCGAGCGCATCTTTGAGGCCGTTGGTGGCGACCTCCCACATCTCATCGGAGCCCATCGACTTCTCGGGCCGGGTCGATACCTCGGCGGTGTACTCGAAGCCGAACTCGCCGTTCACGTAGTCCACCAGTTCCAGCATCTTCATGACCTCGGGGGTCACCTGCTCGGCGGTGCAGAAGATGTGCGCGTCGTCCTGCGTGAACCCGCGGGCGCGCATGAGCCCGTGCACCACGCCGGAAAGCTCGTGGCGGTACACCGTGCCGAACTCGAACATCCGCCACGGCAGGTCGCGGTAGGAGACGATGTCGTTCTTGTAGATCATGATGTGGCCCGGGCAGTTCATCGGTTTGATGCCGTAGTCGGCGACCTTACCCTCGCCCTCGTCGACCTGGAAGAAGTACATGTTCTCGCGGTAGTTGTCCCAGTGGCCCGAGGTCTTCCACACGTCGGCCTTGTACACGTGCGGGGTGATGACCTCGTCGTACCCGCGCCGGTAGAGCTCCTGGCGCAGCCACTCCTGGATGATGCGCAGCACGCGCGCGCCCTTGGGATGGTAGAGCGGCAGCCCCGCGCCGGCCTCCTCGTGCAGGCTGAACAGGTCGAGCTCCTTGCCGAGCTTGCGGTGGTCGCGCCGCTCGGCCTCGGAGATGCGCTCGAGGTAGGCGTCGAGCTCCTTCTGCGTGAACCACGCGGTGCCGTAGATGCGCTGTAGCATCGGACGTTCGTTGTCCCCGCGCCAGTACGCGCCGGCAAGCTTCATGAGCTTGAATGCGCCGATCTTGCCGGTGTGCGGGATGTGCGGACCGCGGCACAGGTCGGTGAACACGCCCTCGCGGTAGACCGAGATCGTATCGCCCTCGGGAATCTCCTCGATGAGCTCCTGTTTGAAGGGGTCGCCTTCGAAGAGGTCCCAGGCCTCGAGTTTGGTGAGCTCCGAGCGCTCGAACGGGCGCTCCTCGGAGATGATCTGGCGCATGCGCTCCTCGATGGCTTCGAGGTCGTCGGGGGTGAGCTGCTTGTCGATGCGGAAGTCGTAGTAGAAGCCGTCCTCGATGTCCGGTCCCACGCCGAAGTTCGCCTCCGGGTAGAGCGTCTTGATGGCCTCGGCCATGACGTGCGCGGCCGAGTGACGCAGCAGGTGGAGCGCCTCAGGTGAGCGGTCGGTGACGATCTCGACGGTGTCGCCATCGGTAAGCGTGTGCTCGAGGTCGACCTCGTCGCCGTCGACCTTGCCGGCGAGTGCGGCCTGCGCGAGGCGCGGACCGATCGCCGACGCCAGGTCGAGCACGGTCGCACCCTCGGGCACGTGCTTCTCGCTTCCGTCGGGCAGTCTGACCGCGATCTCAGGCATGTGTGGCCTCTCCTCGGCTGATAGACACAGCACCCCGCCGATGGGCGGGGTGACGGTTACGGGCCTTCTCTAGCCCGCCCTACTGCTTGGTCTTGCAGTACGGACAGACACCCCAGTTCAGTCTAAGCGGGTTGCCGCACTCGATGCACGGCTTGCGCAACTTCTTCATGCAGTACGGGCAGAGGAGGAACTCCTTCTCCACCGGCTTGTGACACGACGGGCATGTCGTGAGGTCGCGCTGCAGGGAGACCTCCTTGGCACGGATCTCAAGGTCGCGCTCGCGCGCATCGGCAAGAAACTCCGGCGGACGGGCCACCAGGTAGACGATGATGCCGGCGACGGGAAAGAGCAGCACGGCGAGCGCCCAGAACCAGCCCATGGCTCCGCGGCGGTCGGCGTCGCGGTAAGTCCAGAAAACAAGGGCGAAGTGGAGGACGACGAAGAAGAGGGAGCACAGGTTACGCGCGAGGATGAACTCACCACTTGTGGTGATCGGATCGAGTAGCCCGTCCATGTCCTCCCTTTCGCGCGACACGCCGGAACGGCCGGCTTCAGCGACACGCCGGACTAGAGGGATTCTAGCAGAACACGCGGGTGGGTCCTACGTCCGCCCTCACGCCTCGGCAGCCGTCCGGATACTGCCGGTCACAATGGCGCCGGCGGTCGGGTTGCCTGGAAGCGCACCCTCGATACCGGCCGCAACACTCTCCGCAATCTCGGGCCGCTCCCCTGTCACATGCTCGACCACACCGGCGAGTTCGGCCGCCGGCATCGCGCGCGGCGAATCGGGTTCGACGACGACGAAACCACTCGCGACCGGCGCGAGTGCGAAGACGATGCCGGCGGCATCCTTGTCGGCGAGTACTCCGAGTACGATCGTCGGACGCATGGCCGGGTCGGGCCATGCAGCGGTGATAGCGCGCGCGAGCACCGCGGCGCCCTCAGGGTTGTGGGCGGCGTCCGCGACCAGCCACGGATCGCGACGCAGCACCTGAAAACGGCGGGGAAAGGTGGTCGCAGCGACGGCGGCGCGCAACGTCTCGACATCGAGCCCCCGGCCGAGAAATGCCTCGGCAGCCGCAACGGCGGTGGCGACGTTTGCGGCCTGATACGCGGGCGCATGCACCTCGAGGCCGGTGTAGGTGGACTTGGTGCCGGCGATGTCAACGCGCGTCATGCCGTCGGGCGCCGTCGGCATGGAGGTCGCCACGTAACGCACCGTCTCGGGCTCGGCGACGGGGCTTGCCATGGACCCGGACCGCACCGCGCGCATCGGCGCGGTCGCGCCAATAGCACGTAGGTGCGTGCGAAACACCATCTCCACGCCGATGGTCCCCGGCCCGAGCACCGCCACGCTCGCGGGCTCGATGATATGCGCTTTGTCGGCGGCGATCTCCTCGCGCGTGCCTCCGAGATGCTCGGTGTGATCGAGCGCCACCCCGGTGATAACGGCCACAGCGGGCTCGACGACGCTGGTGGCGTCCCATCTGCCGCCCATCCCGACCTCGAGCACGGCGGCCTCGACCCCGCACTCGCGGAAGAGCCAGAGCGCGGCGGCGGTGAGTATCTCGAACTCGGTAGGAGTTACGTCTGCCCTTCGCGCAGCGGCGACCGCCTCGGCGATGCCGGTAGCGAACATGGTCTCGGAGACGGGCACTCCCCCGCAGGTGATCCGCTCGGTGTAGGAGTGCAGCTCGGGACTCGTGTACGCACCCGTGTTCACGCCGTGGGTCTCGAGGATGGCAGCGATAAGGCGCGTGACCGAGGACTTGCCGTTAGTGCCGGCCACCTGGATCGACACGAACGTGTCCTGCGGCCGCCCCATCTCCTCGGCCATCGCGCGGATGGGCTCGAGCGAGGGATTGATGCCGAAGATGAGTGCGTCGTTAAGTGTCTGCACGGCTTCGTCGTACCCGAACGATGATTCACTGGTCATGCGGCGACCCCCTATCCTTCGAGCTCGTCGAGTTGTTCGCGTAGCGTGGCGACGTGGTCGGCGAGCTCTATCTCCTTGGCGCGCTCCTTGGCAACGACCTCTGGTGCGGCCTTGGCCAGGAAACCTTCGTTGGCGAGCTTACGTTCGACCTTCGCCAGGTCCC
>SKKZ01000098.1 GCA_007123455.1 Coriobacteriia bacterium
CTCGAGATCATCAAGCTCACGAACGGAGCCGACGGCGAGTACATCCCTGTCGGCACGGCGATCACCTGGAGCTATCAGGTGACCAACACCGGTAACGTCACGATCACCGACATCGTGGTCACCGACGACATCGAAGGCCTGATCGGCACCATCGACAGCCTAGCGCCGGGCGAGAGCGAAACGCTCGAGCACGAGGGCATCGCCGAAGAGGGCGACTACGAGAACATCGGAACCGCGATCGGCAGCCCGCCGGATGGCGAAGAAGTCATCGAGATCGATGACGACTCCAGCTACTTCGGGTCGAGTCCGGCTATCGCGGTTGTCAAGTCCGTGAGTTCGACGCTGGTGCTGGAAGGCGACGAAGTGACCTACACGTTCGTCGTCACGAACACCGGCAACGTTCCGTTGTACGACGTGCTTGTCGATGACGATCACCTTGGCGTGATCGCCGAGATCGATGAGCTTGCGGTCGGCGAGTCCCTGACGTTCACCCGGACGGCTGTAATCACCGAGCCGACTACTAACGTCGTGGTCGCAACCGGGAATCCTCCGGTGGGCGAGCCGGTGTCCGATACGGACGAGGCGTTCGTCGACATCGACGAGTTCCTCGGCTTCGGACCGGATCTTGCCGCGGAGAAGACGGGCGACCGGACAACTGCGAATCCCGGCGACACCATCACCTACACGGTGGTAATCAGCAATGTCGGTGGGGACCCCGCGTACGACTACGTGGTCGAAGACACATTCGACCAGCGCTACCTGGTGGTCGTTGACGCGGCGGGCGGGACGATAGCCAACGGCAAGATCACGTGGGAGTTCGCTGGACCACTGGCGTTCGGTCAGACCCAGACGATCGTCTACCAGCTCCGGGTCGCTGACCCCATGCCCGACGGTCGTACAGTGCTCGACAACGTTGTCGTCGTGAGCCATCCTGAGGATGACAACCCCGACAACGATACGGACACGTGGCGAGTCACGGTCGACGTGGAGGAGCCCTTCCTTCCGTTCACCGGGGCGAGCCTGTTGGGTCTTGTCGCACTTGCGGGCGCAACGGCTCTGTTGGGCATCGCTTTCCGCAAGCGCTCCCAGAAGCTCGTCTAGCCCGTACTCCGGCTACCGCCCTACGGGCTTGACGAAGGAGGGCCCCGGCGGGGTTAACCCCGCCGGGGCTCTGCCCTACGTTACGGTGAGCTCCGGTCTCACCGTTCACGTGGCCTCTATCCGCGGAAGTCAGCGGCGTTCTTGGGCGGTACGTTCTCGCCCCAGTTGATCTGCCCGTTGTCACGCCAGTCGATAATGTGCCAGATCTCGTGATCGATGATGCGCTCCAGGCTCACGGTGTGATTCGCGTTGATGATGATGCGTCCCGACTTGTAGTACACGATCGCCTGCGGGTTGCCCCGGGTATCGCCGACCTCTACGGTCGTCCCCCTGAGAATCGGGTACATTGCGATTCGTGACGCGAGGATCGAGCGGGCACGGGCGAGCGTGTCACTGCTCGATGCAGCAGGCTTCGGTGCCGCAGCAGGCTTCGCGGCGGCAGGCTGGGCAGCCGGCCTTGCTGGTGCCGGAGCCCTCGCGCTCGAAGCCCGGATCGTACGCACGGTGGGCTTCACGACCGGCTCGGGCAGCGGTGCCTTCGTTTTCACCAGTGGTTTCGTGAACTCAGCACGTGCCTCAGGCGCGGCAGCTGCCGCATCGTTAGCGGATGTGTCGGTCGAAGCAGCGGCCTTCCCGGCTCCCGGGGCGGCGATTCGCTCCAGTGCTGGCGCCCGCACGACCTCGGCTTCCAGGGAGGAAGAGAACTTAGAGGTGACCTCGAGCGCGCGCGTCTCGACAGTAGTCGATGCTGTCGCCGGCGCTGCTCCTAGAAGGAGCGCTGCGGTCAGGAGGAGTGCCATCAGCCGCAGCGTGTTCGTTGTGGTGCGAGTCCGTGCAGACATGTGCCGTACACCCCTTACGAGCCCGGTGCGCACATCGGCCCGTCCCTCCCGTATGGCGTGGGTGGGATCGGGCCGAAGGCTGCTCGACCAGATCTCGTACCCGGCGGTCCGGCTGTCATAGGAGGGCGTGCCCTCCGGTAGACCCGTGACTTTGCGAGGCACACCTTTCGGCGTGCGGTGCCTTTATCGGGGAGTCCGTGGCGATGTGCGGCTGTCAACGTTTCCTACAACCGATATATCGGCATGGAACGTGCGAAGCCTTAGAGTGTTCTGTAACAGCCGTCACACTCGGCGCACATGCCGACCGGACACACGGGGAGGTGGAAGTACTCGTGACATCGGGCACCATCACAGCGGCGAAGCGTCCGCCATCGAAGATCGCGCTGCATGCTGTCGGCAACATCCTCATCGGCATGGCGCTCGGCCTCGTCTCCTACTACTTCCTCACCGATCTCGTCGCCGGGCGTCAGCAGGATGTGTTCCGCGAGGAGATCGCGGATCTGGGCACCATGGGCGCGCCGTCACCGGACCGCCTGGTAGACGAACCCGAGCCGGAACTCACCGGCTGGGAGACGTGGATGGACGAGGATGTCGTCTACTGGCGTGGGCTGGCTGACGGGGACGTCTTCGGACGGCTTGTGATAGACAAGATGGACCTCGATGCCGTTGTCGTGCGGGGAGTGGGCCGTGAGGATCTCAAGCTGGGCCCCGGCTGGATGCCCTACACCGACGTGCCGGCGCAGACAGGCAACGTCGGCATCGCGGGCCACCGTACGACATACGGCGCGCCCTTCCGCCAGCTCGACCAGCTCGAGCCGGGCGATATCATCCACTTCTACTCGCCGTTTCGACGCTACACGTATGAGGTTGCCGAGAAGTTCACCGTGACCCCGGACAAGGTAGAGGTCGTGCGCTCGACCGAAGACCCCCGCCTCACGCTCTCGGCATGTCATCCGCCGTATAGCGCCCGCTACCGGCTGATCGTCCAGGCGACGCTCGTCGAGATGCAGCGGCTCGCCGAGACCCCCGATACGCCGTCACCCTAGGAGGCCGATCCATGCGCGTTCTCGTCACCGGCGGAGCCGGTTTCATCGGTTCGAATCTCGTGCACGTCCTTGTCGGCCAGCATGAGGTCGGAGTGATCGACGATCTTTCGACCGGTCATGCAGAGAACCTGCACCCGTCTGCGTGGGGCCGTACCATGGACATACTTGACGAGCGCTTCCCTGCAGCGGTAGCCGAGTTCGGACCCGATGCGGTCGTGCATCTCGCGGCCCAGTCGAGCGTTCCGCGCTCCATCACCGACCCTGTGCGTGACTGGGCTGTCAATGTCGACGGGACACGCACCGTGGCCGCCGCAGCGGCCGCAGCGGGCGCGACCCGCGTGCTTTCGGCCTCATCGGCAGCCGTGTACGGTGAGCCGGCCGAGGTGCCGCTCGGGGAGTGTTCGGACACCGCGCCGGTCAATCCCTACGGCTCTTCCAAGCTTGCGGCGGAGAAAGCGCTCGCCGATGAACTCGCCGGTACCGGCGTCGACTTCGCCTCGTTTCGCTTCTCGAACGTGTACGGACCGAGGCAGGACGCGGCAGGCGAAGGTGGCGTGGTCGCGATCTTCTGCGCCGAGTTGGCTGCGGGCCGGACACCGGTCATCTACGGAAGTGGCGAGCAGACGCGTGACTTCATCTACGTGGGCGATGTAGTGGCAGCTATCATCGCTTCACTCGAGTTCACGGGCACGCTGTCCGAGGCCGAGCCTTGCGGACCCGCGTACAACATCTCGACCGGCGAAGAGGTGAGCGTCACGGATCTCGCGAACGCGCTACGGCCCGTCGCAGGTTTCTATGCTCCGTTCGAGATCGCCCGTGAGCGCGCCGGCGACGTGCTGCGCAGCTCTCTCGATTCGCGTAAGGCGCGCGCGGTGTTCGGATGGCAGCCACGCGTCACGCTTGAAGCCGGTCTCGGACCGACCTACCGGTGGTTCGCCCGCCTATGAGCGGGGGGTCCGACATCACGGGGACCGACGCTGCCGACATAGAGCGCATCTATGCAGATAAGGCTCGAGCCGAGCTTGCAGCTGCGGATCGGGTGGCCCCGGGCTCCGATGGTATCCCATGGAGCGGCGACGTCTTCGCCGAGGTGGTGCTGGTGAAAGGCGAGCCGGGACCGGCCGAGGTCGCGGGCGGAGCGGCACTCTCCGGTCCGGATGGTGCCGCTGCGCGCAAGGCACTCGAGGCACTGGGGTTCGACCCGGGGTCGATGTTCGCCACTGTCGCGCGTCCCGAGGCCGGCGTGGATCCGGTGCAGGCGCGTGAGCGGCTTGCGATGCAGGTGGAAGCGGTGGATCCGACGGTGGTGGTCGCCCTCGACGCCGTGGCAGCTACCGAGATCGCAGCAGCCTTCGGCCTGGAGGCCTTTCCGTTCGGCGCCCGGACATACGCTGACGGGAGACAGTTCGTGGCCGTGGACGGACTCGAGGCGTCACTTGCCGATGAGGGGGCCAAGCGGCGGATCTGGCGTCAGATGCGGGCGATCGAGGTCCGTCCACCGGCACTCTGACTTCGGGCCCCGGGAATATCAGGCGTCTTCGATCTCGGTGATCGCGCCCATCGGACACTCCTCCATGCACGCTGCGCAGGCGGTGCAGTCATCGTCATTGACCGGTTCGGCCACATCTCCGACGAGCTCGAGTACGCCTTCGGGGCAGGCATCGATACAGATTCCGCAGGCGGAGCACTCGTCCTCCACGATGATGGGTCGGGGCATCGGTTCTCCTTGCTCGTGCACGGCCGAATAGGCCTGGGCTCTCGGTTCTGCCGTACCTTAGCGAGCGTGCAACGTCGTGTAAAGCGTGTTTGGATCCGGAAACACCGGGTCGATCCTACGTTTTCATCCACGCCTCCTCGGGTATACATCATCGTGATGCAGAAAACTTGACAATGTACGACTCAGATTCTAGCATCCGAACGTGCGCCGCTCTTCGCGGCGTCGACACACAGAGAACAGCGCCCCGAGGGGCGCGAAGGGCAGGAAAGGAGATTCATCCATGGGAAAGGTCATCGGTATAGACCTCGGTACGACAAACTCCGCGGTCGCCGTGCTCGAGGGCGGTGAGCCGTCAGTCATCATCAACGCCGAGGGCGATCGTACGACACCTTCGGTCGTCGCGTTCCGCAAGGACGGGGAGCGCGTTGTTGGTAAGGCCGCGAAGAACCAGGCGATCACGAATCCCGAGAACACGATCACCTCGATCAAGCGCTTCATCGGACGCAAGTACGAGGAGACGGAGTCGGAGCGCAAGACGATCGCCTACAACGTGAAGAAGGGCAAGGACGGCCGCACGAACGTCGATGTCGAGGGCAAGACCTACAC
>SKKZ01000184.1 GCA_007123455.1 Coriobacteriia bacterium
CCCGAGTGGTTGGCCGAGCGTGTGACAGCCTCGGGAGCGCGTCCGGTCAACAACATCGTCGATATCACCAACCTCGTCATGTTCGAGCTCGGTCAGCCGCTCCACGCGTTCGATGCCGCGACGCTCGCGACACGGGGAGACGTCATGGCCGTCACCGTCCGCCGCGCTGCCGAGGGAGAGCGTCTGACCACACTCGACGGGCAGGAGCGCGTACTCGACCCGGAGATGCTCGTGATTGCCGACGATGACGGGGCTATCGCACTCGCCGGCGTCATGGGCGGCGAGAACACCGAGGTCTCCGAGCAGACCGTCGACATCCTTCTCGAATCCGCGTGCTTCGAGCCGACATCGGTGAGTCGAACGAGCCGCTCGCTCGGACTGATCTCGGAGGCATCGAGCCGCTTCGAGCGGGGGGTGGACCCGGAGGGCTGTGTTCGTGCGGCCGACCGGGCCGCGGCGCTCATGGCCGAGCTTGCCGGTGCCACAGTTGCGACCGGGGTCATCGATGAGTATCCCGTGCCGGCCACGCCGCGCGAGCTCGGGCTGCGGGTGGGTCGGATGAACGAGACCCTCGGTACGGACATCTCTGTGCAGGAAGCGGGAGATATTCTCGGTGCGCTCGGACTCGCCGTCACTCACGGTTCTGACGCCGACACCCTCGGCGTGACGGTTCCGACATTCCGCCCTGACCTGGAACGCGAAGTCGACCTCGTCGAGGAGGTCATCCGCGTCTGGGGTATGGAGCGGGTGCCCGTGACGCTGCCCGGTGGCAGGGGCCGAATCGGCCGGCTGAGCTCGCGTCAGCGCTGGATGCGCAGGATCGATGCAACGATGCGCGCCGCGGGCCTCAACGAGACGATGACGTACGCGTTCATCGATCCCGCCGATCTCGAACGGACGCGCATGTCCGTATCCGACGGCGATGCCCTTGTCGAACTCGTCAACCCGATGTCCGAGGAGCAGGCGGTCATGCGCTGGTCTCTCCTTCCCGGGCTGCTCCGGTCTGTTTCGTACAACCAGCGCCGCGGGGTCCCCAATGTCCATCTCTACGAGCTCGGCACGGTGTTCTCGACCTCCGCAGGTCGCAAGTTGCCGCGTGAGCATGCGGCGGTTGGCGGGGTCATAGCGGGCCGCTGGTCTCGTCCGGGGTGGGCTGATGAGGATCACGCACTCGACTTCTTCGACGGCAAAGGCGTCATTGAAGCACTCGTAGAGGAACTGGCGCCGCGCCGCTTCCAGGTGCGCCCGGCTGATCTGCCGTGGCTGCAGCCCGGTCGTAGTGCGGAGGTGCTCTTCGAGAACAAAGTCGCGGGCTGGCTCGGCGAGGTGCATCCGTCGGTCGCGGCGGCGTTCGAAGCGGACGCGCCGGTGGTGGCGTTCGAGCTCGACGCAGAGGTCTTGCTCGCCACGGCCCGATCGGTGCGGACCTACTCCGAGGTACCACGCTATCCCGCAGTCACGCTCGACGTCGCGCTCGTCGTCGAAGAATCGGTGAGTGCCGAGCGAGTCGAGCAGGCCATCCGTAAGTCTGGCGGCGCGCTACTCGACGGGGTGTGGCTCTTCGACGTATATCGCGGCCCGGGTGTGCCCGAAGGCTCGAAGTCGCTTGCATGGGCGCTTTCGTATCGTGCGCCGAACCGGACGCTGACCGACGATGAGGTCCGGCCCGTTCACGAGAAGCTGTTGCGCAAGGTATGTGGCACAGTCGGTGGCGAGTTACGTTCCTAGTGGATTCACAGTACAAATCAATTCATTAATGACGTATATTTTCCGGGCTAGAAACGAAAATATCGCATTTGTATTGACGGCTATGCGTTGCGCCGCTATGATTTCACTCACTCATCGGTGAGGAGAGGACGAGCGGTGGTCGACGTCGCGATCGTAGGAGCGCCAGGATATGCAGGAGCCGAGCTCACGCGGCTCGTTGCCGCCCACCCGGAACTGCGGCCGGCGCAGCTGACCTCGACCACCGACGCAGGTCGTCGTGTCGGTGACGTCTACCCCGGCCTTGCTCCGTACGTCGATGCCGTCTACGTCGAACCCGATGTCGCCGCAATCGCCGCTTCCTGTCAGCTCGCGTTCCTCGCCGTGCCGCACACTGCAGCCCTCAAGCTCGCGCCGGTACTCCACCGTGCAGGGCTGACCATCATCGATGCGTCCGCGGACTTCCGACTCGAGGACCCCTCGGTCTACGAACAGTGGTACGACGTTGCGCACACCGAACCCGACCTGCTTGCCGAGGCGGTCTACGGGCTGCCCGAGCTCGATCGTTCCCGGCTAAGGGGGGCTCGCATGGTCGCGTGTCCCGGCTGCTATCCCACTGCGGCATTGCTCGCAGCCGTCCCCGCCCTCGAGCACGGATCCGCTGACCCGGGCCGGGTGATCGTCGACGCGAAGTCGGGGGTCTCCGGGGCCGGAAGAACACCGGGACCGGGTACTCACTTCCCTTCTGTCAGTGAGTCCGTGGCGCCTTACAAGGTGGCTGCCCATCGGCACACACCCGAGATCGCCCAGGGCCTCTCGGCCGTCACGGGGCATGAGACCCGGGTGGTGTTCACGCCGCATCTTGTTCCGATGACCCGCGGCTTGCTCGCCACGGTGTATCTCGATCTCACCGGACCGATCTCCACCGATGAGGCGGTCGCGCTCTACCGGGAGCGCTACCGCGACGAGCCGTTCGTCACCGTTCACGACGCCGGACGCATGCCGACGACGCTCGAAGTACGCGGTTCGAACCGGGCTCATATCGGCATTGCCGTGGACAAAGGCGCGGGAACACTCATCGTGGCCTGTGCTATCGACAACCTCGTGAAAGGCACCGCCGGCCAGGCGGTCCAGTGCGCCAATATCGTACTCGGCTTCCGCGAGACTGCAGGCCTCGACACCCCGGGCCCGGTGGTGTGAGGGTGGGCGGCGGGGCATTCGACATCACTCCTGCCGAGGGAGGCGTGCTTGCACCGGCCGGTTTCACCGCCGCAGGAGTGGCAGCCGGGATCAAGAAGCGTCCCGGTGCACTCGATGTCTGCGTGCTCGATGCGGGTCGGCCTGTTCCGGTTGCGGCGGTCTTCACCGCCAACACCATGGCCGCACCGCCCGTTGTCGTGAGTCGCCGGGCGGTGTCGGACGGAAGACTGCGGGCGTGGGTCGTGAACTCCGGTAACGCGAATGCGTGCACCGGACAGCACGGTCACACCGACGCTATCGCCATGGCCGAGGACGCTGCTGCCGCGCTCGGCTGCGAGGCTGCCGATGTGGGCGTCTCTTCTACCGGGGTCATCGGTGTGCCCATGCCGATGGATCGCGTTCGCAGAGGGATTGCGGGTGCGGTCGGAGCGCTCGGCGCCACCTCGACACACGACCGGGCTGCTGCCGAGGCCATTATGACGACCGACACCTTTGCGAAGCAGGCTGCTCTCACCGTCGAGGTCGACGGCTCGACCTACACCGTAGGCGGCATGGCGAAGGGCAGCGGAATGATCGAGCCGAACATGGCCACTATGCTCGCGTTCATCACCACTGATGCGCCGCTGACCGCGGAAGCATGCGATGCCGCGCTCGGCTCGGCGGTTGGGGCCACCTTCAACCGGATCACTGTCGACGGTGACACGTCGACCAACGATATGTGCGCTCTCATGGCGAGCGGCGCCGCGGGAGGCGGCTCGATCGATCCCGCTCATCCGCACTTCGCGGCCATCGCGACGACTATCGCCCGTACCTGTGCCGAGCTCGCTCGCATGATCGTTCGTGACGGAGAAGGTGCCACCAAACTCGTCGAGGTGACGGTCTGCGGAGCCGCAAGCGAGCAGGAAGCCGAGACGGCAGCGCGCGCCATTGCGAACTCGCCGCTCGTCAAGACCGCACTGTTCGGCGGAGACGCGAACTGGGGCCGGGTAGCGATGGCACTCGGCAATTCGGGGGCGACCGTGGACCCGTCGCGAGTCGAGATCGTCTTCGCGGGAATCATCACTTGTAAGGGGGGAACCGCGGTGGCCTTCAGCGAGGAAGCCGCTGCAGCCGCGCTCGCTCACGACCAGATAGAGGTCAAGGTCGACCTGCATCTCGGAACCGGGCAGGCAACGGTCCTCACCTGCGACCTCAGTTACGAGTACGTGCGCATCAACGGCGAGTACCGGACGTAGGCGCGACGACGTTAAGGAAGAAGTGATGGAGCACTTGCTGGCCAAGGCCGAGACTCTGACCGAAGCGTTGCCCTGGATCAAGCGCACGTGGGGCCGCACCGTGGTGCTGAAATACGGCGGTGCGGCTATGACCGACCCCGAGCTCAGGGAGCATGTCGCGTCCGACATCGTGCTCATGAAGCTCGTGGGCGTGAACCCGGTCATCGTCCACGGAGGTGGCCCGGCGATCACTTCGTACATGGAGCGGCTCGGTATGCCGGTTGAGTTCTTCGACGGTTTGCGAGTCACCAGCAGCGAGGCCATGGAGGTCGTGAAGATGGTACTCGTCGGCAAGGTCAACAAGGACCTCGTCACCGCCATCAACGGCCACGGACGTCTCGCGGTCGGCATCGCCGGCGACGATGCCAACCTGATCAAGGCCAAACCCATCTCCGACCGCCTCGGCCGGGTCGGTGAGGTCACTGCGATCGACACCACAGTCGTGCGCAAGCTCATCGGTGACGGGTTCATACCGGTGATCGCGAGCGTCGCGATCGGGGAGGACGGGGAGGCCTGCAACATCAACGCCGACCTCGTTGCAGGTGAGCTCGCTGCCGCGCTCAACGCCGACAAGGTCATCTTCCTCACAGACGTCGACGGCTTGTACGAGGACTTCGCCGATAAGGACTCTCTCATCAGCGCGCTCTCACTCGAGCAGGTCGAGGAGATGATCGCGTACGATCGCCTGGCAACCGGCATGATTCCGAAGGTCTCCGCGTGCGCGCACGCGTTGAGGGGCGGTGTGGTCCGGGCGCACATCCTCAACGGTATGGTGCCGCACTCGTTGCTGCTCGAGGTCTACACCGACGGTGGTGTCGGGACGATGATCACGCGCGGGGGAGAGAGTCTCGGCCTGCCTGACGACGACATCTATACCGCATACGAGGGAGAGGTGACTCTCTGAGATGGGGGCGCGCTACGACACTCTGGCTGCGAAGGATGGCCTGTTCGTCCTTCCCACCTACGCCCGCAAGCCGGTTCTCTTCGTCGAGGGCCGCGGGATGCGCCTCTACGATGACGAGGGCCGGGAGTACCTGGACTTCGTCTCGGGCATCGGTGCGGTCAACCTCGGCCATGCACACCCTGCGGTGACCGAGGCGGTATGGCAGCAGATGGCGCGCCTCGTGCACGTC
>SKKZ01000114.1 GCA_007123455.1 Coriobacteriia bacterium
ACGTGGTCGCTGTCCTCGTCGTAGAAGAACTCCATGTTGAACGCACCGTTGTCGTAGCCGACGCGACGCATGATCTTGTGCGCTGCCGCGACCATGCGGTCCTGCACCCTGCGGGGCAGCCTGGAGGGGTACTGATAGCGCGTGAAACTCGAGACGCCCTCGGCGCGTACCGAGTCGACCACACCGTAGACGATCGGTTCCCGGTCGTAGACGTAGCCTTCCAGCGTGCACTGCAGCTCCGAGGAGATGATCTGTTCGGCTACGCAGTGAAAGCCATCCGCTTCGGCGATGTCGTCGGGCACGTCACCGTGGTCCATCAGGTAGTTGAACGGCTCGGCGAAGCGCTCGATACCGTCGCGTATCTTCTTCAGGGCGCGGCGCAGATGGTCTTCGTCCTCGATGAGAAAGCCGAGTACCGAGGCGTAGGACCTCACCGGCTTGAGCCAGAAGGGGAAGTCGAGCCCGACGCCGCTCTCGGTGCCCGGGTCGAACGGATCGACGAGGACGAACTCCGGCGTGTGCTCGGGTATCACCGCCTGTTGCTCGACCCGGCTCCAGTACTTGTGTTCGCAGCGCAGCACGCTCTCGAAGGTCGGGCCGGGCAGGTCGAATCTGGCGCGCAGGAGCGGGAGCATGGTCGAGGAGGGGAAGTCGCGGATGGTCAGCAGCGCATCGATGGGTCCGTCATGGGCACGCAGCTGGAGCTCGGCCTCATCGAGGAGCTCGGCGACAGGATAGTGCGACGCCCCGTATATCTGGGAGACCTTGAGAAGCGGATGGAAGCGGTAGTCCTTCGCGTCACGTATCGCTTCGAAGTACCGTGCCGAGTAGGTCTCGTACCGGTTGGAATCCACCATGCCGAGCACGAAGACGTTTGCAGGCATCCCGTCCTCCTTCGCGCAGGGAACACGGCTCCGGGGTTACTCTTGGATATTCCCCTTTACCGCACGACCGCGGCTGCGTCGGGTCACATCAGGTCACGTGGGATCGTTCGATCCCACGACTTGCAGAAGATCCGGGCGTCATCGAGGTATGCGTCGAGGTCCGCATGGAGGTAGAACGACTCGGCATCGCACTTCAGGACCGTGTGCGTGACCGTGCGGACGCTCCAGCCTTCGCGGTAGAGTCTGCGCACCGAGAGCACCTCGCCGGCGAGCGAATCGAACTCGTCGGCGACCGATGAATACCACTCGGTCGTGGAGTCTTCGATCTCGAGGTCGACCGAGTCCAGGTAGTACGTTCCCTCGTCCTTGATGACCTTGAGCGTGGAGCGGTCCTCCTCCAGATCTCTCGTCACGAGCCAGTTGTGCTGCGTTTCAGTGAGCTGTGCCACGGCCCCGGCCTCCGCGGCCTCCGGCTCGTCGAACGGCCGGAGTCGCTCGTCGTCATCGCGTGGCCGGCGCACCGGCAGTGTGAGCGTGCTTGCGCCGGTGAGAATCGAGAGCCGTACCGGTTTGGGCGGTGCCCAGGCGAGCGGCCAGTACGAGGTCGAGATCGAGATGCGGAAGCGGTTACCGGCCGGGAACACCTGCGCGACGTCGTTGAGTTGCACGCGCACGGTGTAGGTCGTACCCGGCTCGAGCGGCTCGGGGTGCTCGTGGCTGTCACGGTGCGTGAGGTTGAGCAGGCCGTAGGTCACGCGGGTGGCCTTGTCGTCGGGTGCGACGTCGGACAGGCGCACGGCCACCATCGCCACCGGCTCCTCGCTGATGAGCGAGAGCTCCACGACGGGAGCACCCACGATCTCGAGCTGCCGGGTCAGCGGACCGCTCTCGAAGACGAGTGCGCCCCCGTCCTCTTCGCGCTGGTCGTGCGGAAGGTCGGGTGTCGCGCTGTACGAACACCATTTGCCGGCGAAGAGCCCTACCGAGAGCGGTGAGCGTATCGTCCTGGCTTCGCCGGCCGTCTCGACGGCCTCCTCCATCTCGGACACGGGACGGATCAGCGGCCAGTCGAGCGCGTAGGTGTGTTCCTCGACGTTGGACGAGGGCCACGAGGGCTCTGCCACCCAGCGCCCGGGTCGCGACCGGTACCGGGTGGTGGGCTCCACGCTCTCGAGCATCCAGACCCGGAGCATCTCCTCGTCCATGATCCCGGTGTCCTCGCCTTTGAGCCACTGGTCCCACCAGCGCAAACACTCCTGGAGAAAGCCGATCGCCGGGCCGGGCTTGCCGACGTGCGGGTAGCGGTGGCTCCACGGCCCGATGAGGCCCTTGCGAGGAACATCGAGCTCCTGCATCAGCCGGAAGACGGCGTTGGAGTAACCGTCGGCCCACCCGCTTGCGGCGAAGACCGGACACTCGATGGCCCCGAAGTCCTCGCAGACCGAGCCGTGCTTCCAGTAGTCGTCACGCCGCTGGTGGCGAAGCCAGGTGTCGAGCCACAGTCCGCTTCCTTCGAGCCGCTCGAGCCACATCTGTTTCCATGCGGTGCCGACGACAAGCGGGTCTGGCGGCAGGGAGTTGTGTGCGAACATCACCGAGGACCACGAGAGGTTGTCGCCGAGCAGGCATCCGCCCATGTAGTGCACGTCGTCGGCGTAGCGGTCGTCGGTGGAGCTCAGCGTGATGATGGTCTTCAGTTGCGGAGGCCGGCGCGCGGCGAGCTGTAACCCGTTGAAGCCGCCCCACGAGATGCCGATCATCCCGACGTTGCCGTCGCACCATGGCTGGCTCGCGATCCAGGCGAGAACCTCCTCGCCGTCGAGGAGCTCGCGTTCGAGGTACTCGTCGGTGAGTACGCCTTCCGAGTCACCCGTGCCGCGGATGTCGACCCTGACCGCCGCATATCCGTGTCCGGCGAAGTAGCGGTGGACGCACTCGTCACGCGTCCGCTTGAAGTCACGTTTGCGGTAGGGGATGTACTCGAAGACCGCCGGGACGGGATCGTGCTCGGCTTGCTCGGGTATCCAGAGGCGGGCCGAGAGGCGCACGCCGTCAGTCATCGGTATCCAGTGATGCTCGACCTCCTCGAAGGAGTGAGGAAACGAGTCGATGAACCGCATGAGAAGCCGCCCCCTTGCTACCCGAAGTGGGTATCTGTGAGGTGTATACCCGCTGCTGCGGCGGTTGGCGGCCGGTCGGACGCCGTCGGCCCCGGAACGCGATTTGTTATGATGGAAGAGATGCAATCGTCTCAAAAGAGGGGCACAAAGGCGCCCCGTGTCATGTCCCCGACCTTCGGGAGGCCCTATAGCTGTGAACGTCAACGAGACCCGGCTCGAAGCCGTCGCGCGGTGCCCGGAAGGCGCCGACGATCCCACCCGGTGGCGGGACTGGCGATGGCAACTCCGTAACTCCTTCACCTCCCTCGACGACGTCGAGAAGGCGCTCGCAATCGAGTTTGACGAGGCAGAGCGCGTCTTGCTCGCGGAGACCGTCCGCCACTTCCCGTTGTCGGTGACCCCGTACTACCTCTCGCTCATCGACGCGGACAACTTCCGCAGCGATCCTGTGTTCCGCCAGGCGCTGCCGTCCAGCGAAGAGATCGTCGTGCGGGATCACGACATGAAAGACCCTCTCGCCGAGGACGAGGACAGCCCCGTCGCGCTCATCACCCACCGCTATCCCGACCGCGTGCTCTTCCGCGTGAGCAACACGTGCTCGATGTATTGTCGCCACTGCACGCGTAAGCGCACGGTGGGCGACACCTCGTGTGCGCCGACGAGCGAGGAACTCGACGCCGCGCTGGACTACATCCGCTCGGCGCCGGCGGTCCGTGACGTGCTGCTGTCCGGCGGCGACCCGCTCATGCTCTCCGATGGGCGGCTCGATGAGATCCTGACCGAGCTCGACGCCATCGAGCACGTTGAAGTCGTGCGGCTCGGCACGCGCATGCCCGCGGTGCTGCCCTACCGGATCACCGACGAGCTCTGCGAGATACTCGCCAAGCACCAGCCGCTCTGGCTCAACACTCACTTCAACCACCCCGCCGAGCTCACGCCCGATGCCGAGGAAGCGCTCGCGCGCCTCGCCGATGCGGGCATCCCTCTCGGCAACCAGACCGTGCTGCTCGCGGGCGTCAACGACTGCTCGCGCATCATGCTCAGGCTCGTGCAGCGCCTGGTGGCCAATCGGGTGCGGCCCTACTACCTCTACCAGTGCGACCTTTCCGAGGGACTCTCGCACTTCCGCACGCCCGTGGGCAAGGGGATCGAGATCATCGAGAGCCTCATCGGTCACACGAGCGGGTTCGCGGTGCCGACCTACGTCGTCGACGCCCCGCACGGCGGCGGCAAGATCCCGGTGATGCCCAACTACATCGTGTCGTGGGCGAGCGACCGCGTCGTGCTCCGTAACTACGAGGGCGTGATCTGCACCTACCGCGAGCCCGACGAGTACAAGCGCGCCGCGTGTACCGAGGAGTGCGAGGACTGCGAGCGATCGGTGGGCAAGGGCTGCCGGGCGACCGACTCGGGCGGTGTGGCCGGACTCATGCGCGAGTGCGATCCGGTGGATTCGCTCGTGCCCAACACCAACGCCCGCTACCTGCGCCGGGAGGCCGAGCCGGCCGATGACTGATCGCGCCACGGATGCCGTGGCGCGCGACCGGTCCGAGCGCTTCGGCGGCGCCCTCGTCCATCATGGCCCGGTGAGCGACCGCGCCTACCTCGTCAAACCCGGTCCCGACCCGGCCGCCGACATCCGCGTCCTGGAACGGCTCGCCGCCGAGCACGGGTACGGCAAGCTCTTCGCGACCGTGCGCTCCGAAGCTCGCGAGGCCTTCGAGGCCGCCGGGTTCGTGGCCGAGGCCCGCGTCCCGCTTTCGTGCGGCAGCGACGAGCTGCTGTTCTTCTCGCGCTTCCTCGATCAGGAGCGGGCGGTCGAGCACCACGGTGCCGTCGAGGTCGCCGGCGGGCCCGCCCGCGCGTCCCGCGAGCCCGAGCTGCCCCGTGGCCTGGACCTGCGCATCGCCGACCCGGACGACGCCGGAAGGATCGCGCACCTCTACGACACGGTGTTTGAGAGCTACCCGTTCCCCATCACCTCGCCGGGATACGTCGCAGAGATGATGGAGACGGGCACGGTGTTCGCGCTCGTTACCGAGGGGGAGAGGATCGTGGCGGCGGCCTCGGCCGATATCGACGAGACCACGAGCAGCTGCGAGATGACCGACTTCGCCACCCTGCCCGACCAGCGCGGCCGGGGCCTGGCGTCGGTGCTCCTCGGCAGGCTGGAGGATGAGGCGCGTGCGCGTGGCGTCACGACCGCCTACACCATCGCCCGCGCGCGCTCGGCCGGCA
>SKKZ01000160.1 GCA_007123455.1 Coriobacteriia bacterium
CCCGCGATGAACCCGGCCTCGAACCTCTCGACCGGCGGGATGTCCATGCCACCGATGAAAGCGATGATGTTCTGATCGTTGATACGATCATCGAGGTCCTGGTCGAGCGTGCCGAGTCCGGCCACTACACCGGCGAGATACGCGGACTCATGCTCCTTGAAGAGCAGTCCCACCACGTTCTCCGGCGGGTCCTCGAAGAACTGATCGATGCCACCGAACGCCACGTTCGGATACTCGGGCGCCTTTGCGAGCGTGGTGTCGGTCATAAGGAAGCCGACGGTGAATATGACATCGAAACCGGCGTTGGCCAGCTGATCGATGTTGGGCTCGTAGTCCGCGATCTCGTTTGACTCGAGCGCCCTGATTTCGACGCCCAACTCACGCTCAGCGCGCAGAAGTCCCTCATAGGTGCCATCGTTGAAGGTCCTGTCGCCGAGACCGCCGACATCCGTGACCATAGCGGCCTTGACGTCAGTGATGGGGACCTCGCCGTTGTCCACGTCGTCGATCGGGTCTTCCTCGGCGCCACACCCGACTGCGAACACGGCCATCAGGGCAGCGACGAGGAGCAGCGCCAGGACTTTCTTGAACTTCGCGTCCACGCAGATCCCCCTCCTCAGATACGGAAACGATCTCTTTACATCCATTCTATCCCTTCCGTACGACTTGGCCATCATTAATTCCCATACGTCTGTCGAGACGATCCGGCAATCGCGCCTCCAGCCTCGCTCAACGCAGCCGGGCACGCGGATGCGTTGAAAGGTACTCCTCACGCAGGTGTGCCATTCCCACGTGCGTATACACCTGTGTCGTCGCGATATCCGCGTGGCCGAGCATCTCCTGAAGAGCTCTGAGGTCCGCGCCGCCCTCCAGCAGGTGGGTCGCGAACGAGTGCCGCAGGGTGTGGGGGTGGATGTCGAGACCGACACGACCGCCGTAGCGCTTCACGATGCCGAACACCGCCTGACGGGTGAGCCGTCCGCCCCTGAAGTTCACGAAGACCGCAGAGGGGTCGGCTCGCTGCGAGCCCTTCTTGCTCCTGAGGTAGGGCCGCCCGTGCTCGAGGTACTCTTCGAGAGCCGACGCAGCGACCCCGCCGACGGGAACGACGCGATCCTTATCGCCCTTGCCCCGTATCCGGACGATACCGTCGCGCAGATCGAGATCGGTCAAGTCGAGTCCGACCAGCTCGCTGACGCGCACCCCGCACCCGTATAGGACCTCGAGAAGGGCCCGGTCGCGTATGCCGGCAGGATCGTCAGGGAAGGGCTGGCCGAGGAGTCGCTCCACATCGCCGACACTGATGACGTCCGGAAGCCTCGTCGGTTTCTTCGGAAGGGGCACCCGTCCGGCAGGATGGTCCTCAGTGATGCCCTCACGCACCAGGAACTTGTGGAAGCTCTTCACAGTCGCCAGGGTCCGCTCGATGCTGGCCGGTGCGAGACCACGACGCTGCAGTTCGGCAACGAACGCGCCGACGTCTTCACGGGTTGCGCGCGCCGGGTCCTCCACTCCCCGCTTGGCAAGGAACGCGCTGTACGAACGCAGGTCACGCCGGTACGCGGACAGCGTGTTGCGGGATGCCCCCCGCTCGACGGTCAGGTGCGAGATGAACTCCTCTACCGAAGGGTGAAGCGGCTGCGCGTCCATGTGGTGATGATACACCCCGACACGGCGACGGCCGCCAGGACGGCGGCCGTCGTTCAACTCAGTGCTATCTGCGATCAGCTGATCGGAGGATAGCCGACCAGTTCCTCGAAAGGCGTGTACTCCATCCCGTGGGCCTCGGCCACGGGCTTATAGCTCACGTGACCGTCTAAGACGTTCAGGCCCTTCGCCAGGGCCGGGTCGTCCAGAACTGCCTGCTTCCATCCCTTGTCTGCGATCGCAAGGCCATACCGGATGGTGGCGTTGGTGAGCGCAAGCGTAGAAGTGACCGGTACCGCTCCGGGCATGTTCGCAACACCGTAGTGGAGAATGCCTTCGACGAAGTAGATCGGATCGGCATGAGTCGTCGGACGCGTCGTCTCGATGCAGCCCCCCTGGTCGACCGACACATCCACGAGTACGGCGTTCTTCTTCATGGTCGACAGCATGTCCCGTGTGACGAGATACGGCGTCTTCGCCCCGGGCAGCAGCACCGCCCCGATCACGAGGTCGGCCTCGGTGATCATCTGGGCGATGTTCAGCTTGCTCGAATACAGCGTGCGGATCCGGTTACCCCACACATCTTCGATGTAGCGGAGGCGATCGACGTTTATGTCCATTACGGTGACGTGCGCACCCATCCCCATGGCGACGTACGCGGCGTTGAAGCCGACGACACCGGCGCCCAGAACGACGACATTGGCGGGCAACACTCCTGCCACCCCGCCCATGAGTACGCCTCGGCCCCCGTTCGGCTTCTGTAGATAGGTCGCGCCGACTTGCGCGGCCATGCGGCCGGCAACCTCTGACATCGGTGCCAGGAGGGGCAACGTGCCGTCATCGAGCTCGACTGTCTCGTATGCGATGCAGACTGCACCGGACTTCACCAGTCCCTCGGTCTGGGGAAGGTCGGGGGCAAGGTGGAGATATGTGTAGAGTATCTGGCCCGGTCGCAGCATCTCGATCTGTTCGAGCTGTGGCTCCTTGACGTTGATGATCATCTCGGCTTCGCCGAAGACCTCCGCCGCCGTGTCGACGATCCGGGCTCCCGCCGCCTCGTACTCGAGATCGTGGAACGACGACCCCTCTCCGGCGCCCTTCTGTATCAGTACGGTATGGCCATGTGAGCTGAACTCGGCAACGCCACCCGGGGTCAGGCCGACCCGGTACTCGTTGTCCTTGATCTCTCTGGGTACTCCGATGATCACCTTCGGCTCCTTTGCGTGGGCAAGACATACGCTGATGGACGGGCCAGGGATAACGCTACCGGTCACAAGCCTCGAACAGTGTAGCCCAGCAGCTTCCTCTGTGGGCAATCATCTGGTCTGCGGCGCGTCAAGTCCCCCGCGGCATGAACACTTCACCCCGCGCCACACGCGCGCAAACCTCACCGGCAGCGAACGCTGCAGTGAAGAACGCGGGGTCGTCTGCGAGTGAGCGACCCATGGTGGTGACGTGCACCCCGCGCAGGTCGGGCACGCCGGAACTTGCCGAGCCGACATCGACACGCCGATGGTGCTCGAGGGCCGCCGACGTCACGAGCGCGTCATCGACCTCGCGCGCCTGCTCTTCGGGCAGATGCGGCACGGGCACGAGAGCGGGAGTCAACGCGATGCGCGACAAGGCGATGAGGGAATGATGGCTCACGGCGCGGTGACGGGAGCGCTCATCGGCGAAGGAGAGACGCAGTGCCACGACAGGGACTCCACCGAGACAGCCTGCCGCGTTGACCGCCTCACCCTGTGCTACGCCACCATGCCCAAAGGGTGTCGCCGTGCCCACGACGCCCGGACCGATGGAGACGATCGCTACGTCTGCGTGCACAACATGTCTCGCTGCGAGCAAGGCCGAGTGCAGGTTGACCGCTTCGTGCTCACCGCCAAAAGCCTGGCCGGAAGAGATGGTCGTATCGAGAAGACCGGCCTTAAGCGACGCGTGCACGACTTCCGAAAGCCCGAGGGGCAGCGAGGCGAAGTCCGTCATCACGTACGCGACCCTCAACGCAGGGTCCGCCTGCTTCACGGCAGCCGCGACAAGCGGCACCTGGCTGTGCAGACCACAGCAGGCGACCGGCATCCCGGTAAGATCGGTGGCTTCGCTCATGATGTCGTGATGCGGACTTGCCTGCTCCTCCACAGCCAACACATCGACCTGCAACGGCGTGTAACGGAGCTTCATGACGTGACCGCCCGAAGGTTGGTCGAGAATCACGCCCCGACCGGCGAGCGCGCGCGCCACGACGAAGTGTATCCCCCCGGTGCCGAGACCCAGATCCACCGCGGTCGTGTTGATGACGATACGGTCGCCGACAGCGCACCTGCCCGAGAGTGAAGGGTACGCGACAGCCGGGCCCGCAGTCCCGTCGTCGAGGTCGATCTCGAGACGCTGGGCACTCCCGGTTCCCGCCAGCACTGCGGTGACCGTGGCCCAAACCAGTCTCATGTCCGTGACTCCGCGAACCGCACGATCGTCGCCTCGACGAGACGCGAGAGTGACTCGAGGTCGGCTATGGCGATACGCTCCTCGGACGAATGAACAGAGCGCATCCCGCACGAAAGCACGAGGGTCGGCACACCGAGCTCGGCAAAGATGCTACCGTCACTGCCACCCCCGGTGGTGAACAGCCGCGGCTGAAGCCCGACGTCCGAGCATGCTCGGCTAAGGAGCCCGATTATGGGAGCGTCTTGCGCGGTGCGAAACGCCTCGTACTCCTTCGTCCAGCGAACTTCGACGTCGCCTCCCAGAGATTCTGAGGCGTCCTTCATCGCGACATCCATCGATGCGCGGACCTCGAGAACGCGATCCGGGTCGAGTGAGCGGCACTCACCGGTCATCGTGACACGTGCAGGCACCACGTTCGTAGCGGTACCTCCTTCGACGGTGCCGACGTTGGCGGTCGTCTGGTCGTCGAGTCGACCGAGCTGCATCCCCGTCACGGCATGTGCGGCCATGAGCAGTGCCGAACGCCCCTCTTCGGGAGCCACACCGGCATGCGCCGCAGTACCCGAGAATTCCGCTACGAACGTGTGATGTGACGGGGCGCCGATGACGATCCCACCGGGCTCTCCGTCGGCATCGAGTACGAGACAGAGATCGGCAGCGACATCCGCCGGGTCGAGGGCTTTCGCCCCTTTCAGGCCGCACTCCTCTCCAACGGTGAGGATGACGCGGACTTTCCCGCGATCAGCACCCCCCTCGATCACCCGGCGCACGCCCTCGAGTATCGCTGCGATGCCCGCCTTGTCATCGGCGCCAAGCACCGTTTCACCGGCGGCGAAGACGACACCGTCGCGGACGACGGGCTCGACTCCGCGGCACGGCTCGACGCAGTCGAGATGCGCGGAGAGTAACAGCACCGGAGCACCGGGCCGCGTACCCGGCAGCTCGGCGATGAGATTACCGGTGTTCGAACCTGTGAACGCCGCGGAGGTGTCGAAATGCACGGAGAAGCCGATGTCTTCGAGCTGGCTGGCGCAGTGACCGGCGAGCGCGGCCTCCAGGCCCGACGGGCTGTCGATGCGTACGAGATCGATGAAGGTGGCAAGCAGCCGCTCGGCACTCATCTCCCTACCCCTTGCGGGTGCGCTTGCGC
>SKKZ01000065.1 GCA_007123455.1 Coriobacteriia bacterium
CCGAGCACGAGGGCACGCCAGGCTCTTTCGACGCGCTCCCACCGATTGTCCCGGTCCATGGCGTAGTAGCGACCCATCACGGTGGCGATGGAACCGACGCCCTCGGCTTCCAGGAACTCCTCTAGCTCGTCGATGAAACCGAGACCCGAATCGGGCGGCACATCGCGCCCATCGAGGAAGCAGTGCACGTACACGCGTTCAGCTCCGCGACGCTTTGCCAGACGGACGAGGGCGTAGAGGTGTTCGAGGTGGCTGTGAACGCCTCCGTCGGAGAGGAGGCCCATGAAATGCACGGCCCTGTCATCGGCAACTGCCGAATCGACCGCTGCGTCGAGCACCTCGTTCTCGAAGAACGTTCCGTCCTCTATCGCCTTGTCGATGCGGGTGAGCTCCTGATACACGACGCGCCCGGCACCGATATTCAGGTGGCCGACCTCCGAGTTGCCCATCTGGCCATCGGGCAGTCCGACTGCTTCACCGGAGGCCATCAGCCGGGTATGAGCGAACTTCTCGAATAGCGCGTCAAGCCGGGGGGTCCGCGCCGCGGCAATGGCGTTGCCCGGTCCCGGCTCGGCAAGCCCGTATCCATCCATGATGATGAGACAGAGCGGCAGGCTCTGCTGGTTCACCGGGCAGCCTCCGCAATCGCAGCAAACGATTCGGCCTCGAGCGCAGCCCCTCCGACAAGTGCCCCGTCGATATCGGGCTCGGCAAAGAACATGTGGGCGTTCTCCGGCTTCACCGAGCCTCCGTAGAGCACCCTCATCGATATCGCTGCGGGCTGACCGAACGTTGCTCCGACGGTGGCACGTATCGCACGGGCGACGTCGTTCGCACCTTCAGGGGTCGGCGTCCGGCCGGTACCGATAGCCCACACGGGCTCGTACGCGATAACCAGACTCGCAGCGTCCTCGGGGCCGAGGCCCTCGACAGCTGCACGTACCTGGGAGCGCACGAAAGACTCTGTCTCATCGGCTTCGCGAACGGCGAGCGACTCACCCACGCACACGATCGGGACCATGCCCGCGGCGTACACGGCCTTTGCCTTCTTGTTGACACTCTCGTCGGTCTCGCCGAAGTACTCGCGTCGTTCCGAGTGACCGACGATCACGTAGTCGCAGCGAAGGTCGGTAAGCATACGCGGGGCGATCGCTCCGGTGAACGCGCCCTCCTCTTCCCAGTGCACGTCCTGTGCCCCCAGCCCCATCTGCAGGCGATCGAGTTCGATGACGGTGGACACGCTCTTGAGCGCTGTGAACGGCGGGCACACGACGATCTCGACCTCGTCCCAGACGCCCGAGACGAGTTGTTCGATGTTCTGTGTGAGGATCGCTCCCTCCCCCGCTGTCTTGAACATCTTCCAGTTGCCCGCGACCATCGGTCGGCGTGCCATGTGTGCTCCTCCCTAACTGTCCTGCAGGGCATCGACGCCCGGCAGGGTCGACCCTTCGAGCAGCTTCATCGAGGCGCCTCCGCCTGTCGAAACGAACGTGACCCGCTCCTCGAGACCGAATTCCTTCAGCGCACTGACCGAGTCACCGCCACCCACGACGGAAACCGCCCGGCTATTGCGGGCTATGGCCGAGGCGACAGCACGTGTACCGGCTTCGAACGGCTCCATCTCGAACACGCCCATCGGGCCGTTCCAGAAGATCGTGCGTGCCCGGGCGATCGCCTCCTTGAATAGCTCGCTGCTGGTGGGGCCGATATCGAGTCCCATCATCTCGGCGGGAATCTCCTCGCGGCCCACGATAGACGTATCCGCATCTTCGGCCATATCCTCGGCGACCACGAAATCAACGGGCAGAAGAAGCTCGACACCGTTCCCGGCAGCCTTTTCGAGCATCTCTTTGGCCGGCTCGATCCACTCCTCCTCGACGAGGCTCCGGCCGACGTTGACCCCCTTGGCGACCAGCAGTGTGAAACACATGCCGCCTCCGATGATGAGCACATCAGCCGAGTCGAGCAGCCGGTCGATCACCCCGAACTTGTCCGAGACCTTGCTGCCACCCAGGATCGCCACGAACGGCCGGTCCGGCTCGAGCAGCATGCCTGACAAGGTATCGACCTCGCGCGCGAGCAGGAGGCCCGCATAGGCCGGCAGGCACTCGGCGATGCCGGTCGTCGACGCGTGCGCGCGATGCGCGGCACCGAAAGCGTCGTTGACGTACAGGTCGGCCAGCGAGGCGAGGGCATCGGCGAACTCGGCGTCGTTGGCCTTCTCCCCGGGGTGGAAACGAACGTTCTCGAGCATGAGGATCTCGCCGTCGACCATGCGCTCGACGGCTTCGTGTGCCTCGCGTCCCACGATGTCGTCCACGAACATGACGTTGCGACCGAGCAATCTCTGAAGCACGCGACGCACGGGACGCAGTGAGTACTGCGGATCGGGCTCTCCCTGAGGCCTTCCGAGGTGGCTCATGATGATGACGCGAGCACCGTGGTCGACCAGATAGCGGAGGGTCGGCAGTGCCGCGCGAACCCGAGTGTCGTCGGCGACCGATCCCTCACTCAGCGGCACGTTGAAGTCAACGCGCACGAGCACGCGCTTCCCATTCACGTCCGCGTTCTTCACCGTCTTCTTGGAGAACATCCGACCTCCAACCCTGTCCCTCGCGCCCCTCCGATAGACCCCGGTGTCACGGAAGCCTACGCCACGAGGACTTTGACGAGATCGGCCACGCGGCAGCTGTAACCCCACTCGTTGTCGTACCACGCGACGCACTTCACGAAGTTCCCGCTTCCGCCCATCACCATGGTCTGGAGCGAATCGAACACCGAGGAGGCGGCGTTTCCGATGACGTCGGCCGACACGATCGGATCGGTGCAGTATTCGAGGATCCCCGCCATCGGCCCCTCGGCCGCGGCCTTCATGGCGGCGTTGATCTCATCGGCGGTCACATCGCGCTCCAGCTCGGCGACGAGGTCGACGACCGAACCGTCGGGAGTCGGGACACGCATCGACATGCCGTCCAGCTTGCCCTTCATGTCCGGCATCACAAGACCGATGGCCTTCGCGGCGCCGGTGCTCGTCGGGATGATGGAGACCGCGGCCGCACGCGCTCTGCGCAGGTCTTTGTGCGGCGCATCCAGGGTGACCTGGTCGTTGGTGTAGCTATGGATCGTGTTCATGAAGCCACGCGCCATCCCGAACTCATCGCGCAGCACCTTCGCGACAGGAGCAAGGCAGTTGGTCGTGCACGAAGCATTGCTCACGATGTGATGAGTGGCCGGGTCGTATTCCCCTTCGTTCACGCCGAGCACGATGGTGATGTCCTCGTTGCTCGCCGGAGCCGAGATCAGGACCTTGCGGGCACCGGCGTCGATGTGGGCCCTTGCCTTGTTTGCATCGGTGAAGAAGCCTGTCGACTCCACGACGACCTCGACACCCAGGTCGCCCCAGGGAAGCGCAGCGGGATCGCGCTCGGAGAGGACCTTGACCTTCGTGCCGTCGACAGTGAAGCCGTCATCATGTGCAACGACCTCGTTCCCGAAGCGACCGTGTATCGAATCGTACCTGAGCAAGTGCGCGAGGGTCTTCGCGTCGGTCAGATCGTTGACGGCGACCACCTCGATGTCCGGATTCGCCGAGCAGGCCCGATACACGAGGCGCCCTATGCGCCCGAATCCGTTGATCCCTACTTTGGTCGTCACAGTGGATCCCTCCTCTTCGATCGGCGTCGGCCCGGTGCCTGACGCCATACGAACGCCCGCTCCGCAGTACACGGCACGGGCGCGAGCTTCCCTATCGTTAGTGTTCCCCAGAAGAGCCTCGCGATGCGAGCTCTTCGAGCCGGCGTATCCTATGATATACCGCCGATTTCGAGAGCGGTGGTTCCGCGAGTTCACCGAGTTCGCGGAGGCTCGCCTCGGGATGCTCGAGCCTCAGGGCCGCAAGCTCTCTGAGAGCAGGCGGAAGACTCTCGAGGCCTCTCGTAGCCTTGAGCACGCGGATCGCCTCGATCTGTGCGATCGCTGCCTCGGCCGATTTCTGAAGGTTAGCTGTCTCGGCATTGACCAGCCGGTTGACGTCGCTGCGCATCGACTTGAGGATGCGGACGTCCTCGGTCCGCAGAAGTGCCCGATGGGCACCGACAAGCGCGAGAAACGTCACGATCGGCTCGGCGCCCTTCAGGTAGACCGCGTGCAAGCCGCGCCGTTGCGTGACCTTTGCCTGCATCCCGAAGCGCGCCATGAGGCCCCTCAGGTCCTCGGCCATCTCCCCGGTCTCCGCGGTGAGTTCGAAATGGAAGTCTCCGTGAGGGTCGGCGACGAAGCCCCCGCCGAGGAACGCTCCGCGCAGGTACGACACCGCGCAGCAATCGCGACGGACGAGTCGCGGAGCGATACCGTACGCCAGGGTGAGAGTATCATCGAGGATGCCGAGTTCGTTGAGTGCCTGGGGCAGCCGGGGCTGGCTCACGACGGTGATCAGGTAGTTGTTGGTCTTGTGGAGAACGCTCCGGCGGACGGTCAGCTCGGTCTTCAGGTCGTAGATACCATGGAGCAGCTTGATGGCCTTGCGGGCAACCGGAGCGGTCTCCGTCGCGATCTCAAGGCGATACCGCTCCCTGCCTGTGATGTGCAGGGTTCCCTCGATTCGCACGAGCGCCGCAAGCTCCGCCTTCAGGCAGCACTGCCGTTTCGGCTCGATACGTGAGAGCTCCTCTTTGACCTCAGCGGTGAACGACACCTACGCGACCAGCCTCCCGAGAACCCGACAGAGCTTCTGATACGAGTGGCGGCGGGCATCGACGGGATCGACGACGTCGGCGGCGACCACGGTCACGCCGAGCCCCTCAAGCCGCGACAGCACCCCGGTCCCGGTCCCGACCGCCTCGACCGGATCGCTGTCATCATCGCACAACAGGCAACGTCCGGGACGTTCCGGGGAGGACTCCGACACATTGACGACGACAGTATCTATCGCATCGGAAAGCCCGTGGTCGAAGAGTGCCTGGACGTGGTCGGCAGCATCCATGCTACTCGTCTCGCCGCGCTGGTTCGCCACGTTGCAGATGTAGATGCGGGCAGCGGAGGTCTCGCGAAGCGCGTCGGCCACCCCGGGCACGAGGAAGTTCGGTATCAGGCTTGTGAACAGGCTTCCCGGTCCGATCACCACGACATCAGCCTGGCGCACGGCATCGACGGCAGGCTCGAACGCCA
>SKKZ01000255.1 GCA_007123455.1 Coriobacteriia bacterium
AGACCCTATCCGCTCCTGCCGAGGTTCGCCCACTTGGCCTGTGCACTGCGTTCCCTCCCCGTGTCTTGCCACATGAACGGCTCGCCGCACGAAGGCAAGCTCGCCGAACACATGAGCCCCTCTTGAAGTCCTCTAAACGCCCAGGAACATGGGTTCGTGCAGCTGATCGCTTTCCCTCGACGCTCGAAGACAATCCTCACTCGTGACACTGCTTTACCCCTCCACCGTATACGGAAAACCGACAAGGCCCTCCGGACCCCGACGCCGCTGTTGGCATGTTGCTCACTGGGAGAATCAGCGACCTTTCAGGAGGTCGCCCGGGAACCCACGGCAAGGTCTTCGGACTGGCAACCTGTCTTCGAAGGAGACTCGCCTCGGCGACGTCGAGTATGGGCTGCCAGGAATCTGCGCTACACAGCGGAAAGGACGAGCCGCATGCGACTCCGTAACGCGCACCGGTGCCGGGAGAAGAGGCTGCCGGTGGGAATAGTCTATAGAACACCTGCCCGACCTACACGGCGTCTGCGTTGCCCCGCGGCCCGACTCAGGGGACGGCAGGGTAGCCACACCAGGACGTGTGATCATCCATGATCCGATTGTGAGGAAGGTGCATTTTCATGGCAGATGAGTATCGCGAACCCATCACCGACGATGCGGGGATACCCGTATCCAGTGATGAGTTCTCGCTGACCGTAGGACCCGACGGGCCAATCCTCCTGCACGACCACTACCTGGTCGAGCAGATGGCCAACTTCAACCGAGAGATGATTCCCGACCGCCAGCCTCACGCGAAGGGCTCGGGGGCTTTCGGTCACTTCGAGGTGACCCACGACGTCAGCGGTTACACCAAGGCTGCAGTATTCCAGCCGGGGGCCAAGACCGAGGTCCTAGCCCGTTTCTCAACGGTGGCGGGCGAGAGCGGCAGCCCTGACACCTGGCGAGATGTGCGCGGATTCGCACTCAAGTTCTACACCACCGAGGGCATCTACGACATGGTGGGCAACAACACGCCGGTGTTCTTCGTCCGCGACCCCATGAAGTTCCAGCATTTCATCCATTCGCAGAAGCGTCGGGCGGACACAGGTCTGCGTGATCACGACATGCAGTGGGACTTCTGGACCCTCTCTCCCGAATCGGCCCATCAAGTGACGATCCTGATGAGCGATCGCGGGGTTCCCAGAAGCTATCGGCACATGAACGGCTACACGAGTCACACCTATATGTGGATCAATGCTGAAGGCGAGCGCTTCTGGGTGAAGTACCACTTCAAGACCGATCAGGGCATCGAGATCCTCACTCAGGAGGAGGCCGACAGGATTGCTGGAGAGGATGCCGACTACCATCGCCGCGACCTCTCCGATGCGATCAGGCGTGAAGACTACCCCAGCTGGTCGCTCAAGGTGCAGATCATGCCGTTCGAGGAGGCAGAGACCTACCGGTTCAACCCGTTCGATCTAACCAAGGTGTGGCCCCATAGCGACTACCCGCTGCACGACGTGGGTCGACTGACCCTGAACCGCAATCCAAGTGACTTCCATACCGAGATCGAGCAGGCGGCATTCGAGCCGAACAACCTCGTTCCCGGAATCGGCCCGAGCCCGGACAAGATGCTGCTCGCTCGCCTTATCTCCTATGCAGACGCCCATCGGGCACGCCTGGGCGTCAACTACAAGCAGATTCCGGTGAACCGGCCGAAGAGCCCGGTGCACAGCTACAGCAAGGGCGGCACGATGCGGATCGAGAACGTCTCCGATCCAGTCTACGCGCCGAACTCGAAGGGCGGGCCCACACCGAATCCCGAGAGGTATCCCGAAGACACCATCTGGAGTGCCCGCGGCGAATTCATCCGCGCCGCCTACACGAAGCGCGCCGACGATGACGATTTCGTCCAGCCCGGCACATTGGTGCGCGAGGTGATGGATGACGTCCAACGTGACCGACTGGTCTCCAACGTGGTCGGCCACTTGAAGAACGGCGTGTCAGAGCCGGTTCTGGAGCGTGCGTTCGAATACTGGCGAAACATCGATAAGGAGGTCGGCGATCGCATAGTCAAGGGCGTACAAGAGGGCTGATCCTCGCCCAGCGACAAAGAGGCGAGCCGCCCACCGGAGTGGACGGCTCTACCTGCACAATGTCTGGTGCCCCCAAGGGAATTCGAATCCCTGTTGCCGCCTTGAAAGGGCGGAGTCCTTGGCCGCTAGACGATGGGGGCATGTTTTCACTTGTGGTGGGCCGTGCAGGTCTCGAACCTGCGACCTTGGGATTAAAAGTCCCCTGCTCTACCAACTGAGCTAACGGCCCGCGCACACGCGCAGGCTCAAACCGGCGCATAAGGCAAAGGGAAGTGTAGCGTTCGTTTCCGCCGTGGTCAAAGCGGTGCGCCGTCTTTCGGGAATACCCATACTAGAACGACGCTGCCACTCCGGGGGGCCGACTAGCGGAGCAGCAGTGACGCGGAGGGCCCCGGGAGTGACATGAGCAGACTTCTGATCGTCTCCAACCGCCTGCCCGTCTCTGTCGAGCGCCGCAAGGGAGAGCTGCATTTCAAGGGAAGCGTCGGCGGTGTCGCTACGGGCCTGGGCTCCTACCACGACAGTCACGAGAGCCTCTGGGTCGGCTGGGCCGACGTGCCCGGACGGTTGGACTCGATGGAGCGGGAAAGGATAGCGCGCGAGTTGCACGATCAGCACCAGTGCGTGCCGGTCTTCCTCAGCGCCGACGACGTTCGTGACTTCTACCACGGTTACTCGAACAAGACGCTGTGGCCGCTATTCCACCACTTCACGCAGTATGCCGAGTTCGATGCGGCCACCTGGACGGCATACGAGCGTGCCAATCGGAAGTTCCGCGACGCGGTCCTCGAGGTCGCCGAGCCCGGCGACATGATCTGGGTGCAGGACTACCAACTCATGTTGTTACCGCAGATGCTTCGCGAGCAGCTGCCCGACGCAGCAATCGGCTTCTTCCTGCACATCCCGTTCCCGACCGTAGAGGTCTTCCGGATGCTTCCGCAACGCAAGGCGCTCCTCGACGGGCTGCTCGGCGCGGACCTCGTCGGCTTCCACACGTACGACTACGTTCGCTACTTCCTCGGCACGTCCCGGCGCCTTGCCGGCACAGAGGACCATGGCGGTCGCATCATGATGAACGGGCGCCAGATTCTTGTGGACGCATTCCCCATGGGCATCGATTTCGACAGATATGCGCAGGGCGTCGAGAAGCCCGCGGCGCGGCGTGAGGCCGAGCGGGTGCGAGAGCGCACCCGGAAGCGAAAAGTCATCCTCTCGGTCGACAGGCTCGATTACTCCAAGGGCATCCCCGATCGTCTGCGGGCGTTCGCGGCTTTCCTGGAGCGATATCCCGAGTGGCGCGACAAGGTCGTGCTCATCGCAGTCGCCGTACCCTCGCGCACCCGTGTGGAGCACTATCGGGCGCTCAAGCGCGAGGTTGATGAGCTTGTCGGCTCGATCAACGGCACCTACTCGACGATCGACTGGACGCCGATCCGCTACCTGTACAGGGGCCTGCCGTTCAACCAGCTGATGGGCGTGTACGCCGTCGCCGATGTCGCCCTCGTCACACCGCTGCGCGACGGCATGAACCTCATCGCCAAGGAGTATGTCGCGGCGCACGCAGGCCGCGAGGGCGTGCTCGTGCTCTCCGAGATGGCCGGTGCGGCACGTGAGCTGAGCGAGGCAGTGCAGGTCAACCCGTTCGACCTCGACAGCGTGGTCGAGGCGATCCATCAAGCGCTCACGATGTCACCGGAAGAGCAGGTGGAGCGGAGCGAGGCCATGGTGCGGCGCCTCAAACGCTACACGGTACAGCGGTGGGCCGAGGACTTCCTGAGCACCCTCGAAGGCGTAAAGTCCGCGCAGATCGAGCTCGAAGCGCGCCTGCTCGACAACGCGACCCAGGAGCGGATACTCGAGCACTTCTCCGCAGCTCGACATCGACTGCTCGTTCTCGACTACGACGGGACGCTCACCGCCTTCTCCGAGGACCCGCAGGCTGTGCAGCCCGACGAGTGGCTGCTAAAGACCCTCGGCACGCTCGTCTCATGCCCCCGCACTGAAGTCGTCGTGGTCTCGGGACGGGCCCACGAATCGCTCGGTGAGTGGTTCGCTGAACTGCCCATCAATCTGGTCGCCGAGCACGGCGTGTGGGTGCGCTCGGGCGATGAGGAGTGGCTCACCGTCGAGCCGATGAACGATGAGTGGAAGGCAAGGATCCGCCCCGTACTCGAATCGTTCACGGACCGTGCACCGGGGGCGTTCGTCGAAGAGAAGGACTTCTCGCTCGTCTGGCACCACCGCAAGGTCGACCGCAGACTGGCGGACGCCCGCGTCGCTGAGCTCAAAGAGACGCTCGTGAGTCTCGCCGCTGACTACAATCTTGCCGTCACCGAAGGCAACCGGGTCGTCGAGGTCCGTGCTGCGGGCGTGAACAAGGGGCGGGCGGCATACCGCTGGATGTGCCGGGAGGACCTGGACTTCGTCTTCGTATCCGGCGATGACGAGACCGACGAAGAGGTGTTCGAGGCCGCGCCCGAGGGATCGTGGACGGTCAGGGTCGGCCTGGCACCTACGCGCGCCGCCTTCTCGGTGCGACGCCCGCAGGAGCTCAGGGTGCTCCTCGAGCGAATGGCGAAAGACTGCGACGCATAGATCTCGGCCGGAACCCGGTGCCCGCCGGCGAAGTACGCGACACAGCCGGCACTCTATACTGAGCGCAGGAGGCACCGGCGAAAGGAAGCAGTGTGGACGAGAGCCTGACGCGCCTGATGGTCCCGGCGCTGATCGTCGTGGCGGGTGCCGTGATCGGCCTCGCCATAGACCGCATCATCGTCAGTCGCATCCGCTCCATCTCCGCACGCAACGCATGGCGTGGCGGCGAGATCACCGCTCGCTCGCTCGCGGGCATGCCCGCGATTCTCGGTGCGCTTCTTGGCGCATGGGGGGCCGCCGAATCGCTCGATCTCTCAGCGCGTGCCGATCGCATCGTGCAGGCCGCCCTCATCGTGATCGCGATCGGCGTGCTCACGATCGTCGCCACGAGACTCGCGGTCGGACTCACGCGCCTCTATACGTCACGTGACGACACCGCGGTGCCCTCGAGCACCATCTTCGTCAACATCGTCCGGTTCGCCGTCGTAGCGGTCGG
>SKKZ01000080.1 GCA_007123455.1 Coriobacteriia bacterium
CGAACGCGACCTGATGGTACTCGAGGGGGCACAGCGGCAGGCGGTGCTCGACGTGATGATCCGTGAGGACGTCGATCCACCGATCGTGCTCGTGGATGACGCGGTGGTCTGCGCCGGAGAGATCGATGTCGCTGCGGTAGTTGAAGCCGCGCAGACGGCGGCACGCTGATCCGCCGCGAGTCTGACGCGCTCGCCGCCGTTTCGGGTATAGCCAGATACCGGGACGTGTTCGACGCCGCGATGTAGCCGAGCGGGAGGGAGCGCTCCGTGTCCGCCAGCCTTGTGTCCAAGTTGCAGCTCAAGCCTGGCCAGAGCCTCACGCTCCTTGGCACGCCGCAGGGCCTGGCCGAGTATCTCGCCGCCGAGATGCCCGATCTCGCCCTTGGTGAGCACGCCGAGCCGGACGCGATGCTCGCGTTCGTCACGTCGAAGGCCGACGCTGTCCATCTCGCGCAGCAGGCGTTCTCCCGTGTGGCCGCAGGCGGCCTCGCGTGGATCGCGTACCCGAAGATGTCCTCGGGCGTTGCCACCGATCTCAACCGCGACAGCCTCTGGGAGGCGCTGATGCAGACCGGCTGGCGTCCTGTGCGCCAGATCGCGCTCGATGACACGTGGTCGGCGATCCGCTTCCGGCCCTCGGACGAGGTCGGCCGCTGATGCAGCTGCGCGTACTGCCCGACCGGCTCGCGGTCTGCCGTCTACCGGCAGGCTCGCCTGCGCCGGAGTGGGCCACAGCTGCTCAGGATCCCGCCTCCTTCTGCTCCGTTACCTGGGCGCCGGACGAGACGTCGATCGTTTGTGCCGAGTCCGCCGTGCCCGCCGGCGTCCGGGCCGAGAGGGGCTGGCGCGCGCTCACGGTCGTGGGCCCGCTCGACTTCTCGCTGACCGGCGTGCTCGCCGCACTCGCGCACCCGCTCGCCGGAGCGGGAGTCAGCATCTTCGCGCTTTCGACGTACGATACCGACTATCTGCTCGTCAAAGCGCCGGACCTCGGCGCCGCCATCGAGGCGCTCGATGCCGACGGTCACGAGTTCGCGCAGGATCGGGAAGGTGAGCGCCCATGAGGTTCTCCGCGTGGTACGGGATTGTGGTCGGCGTCCTGATGTTCGCCCAGTGGGCGTTCTTCCTGCTCGCCGGCCAGGTGCCCGAGCTCGAGACCGAGCCTTACCGGATCGCCTTCCACCTGATCGCCGAAGCGGTGACGGCGGTACTGCTGATCCTCGGAGGCGTCGGCCTGCTCCGTGAAGCGACGTGGGGCCGCGACGTAAGCCTCTTCGCGCACGGCCTGCTCGTCTACACCGTGATCGTCAGTCCGGGCTACTTCGCCCAGCTCGGAGAGTGGCCGCTCGTGGCGATGTTCGCCGTACTCCTGGTGCTTGCCGTCTTCTCGGTGAGTCGCCTGCTGCGAGCGGGCAGATGACTCGCCTCGTGCCTGCCACCTCGTCCGAGCACGTGGCAGCGGCCCGCGTACTCTTCCTCGAGTACGCGGACTCGCTCGGCGTGGACCTCTGCTTCCAGGACTTCGAGGCCGAGCTGGCCCGCCTTCCGGGCGACTACGTGGCGCCGCGCGGAACGCTTCTGCTCGCGCTCGACGGCGAGACGGTGCTCGGCTGCGTGGCGGTGCGTTCGCACGACTGGACCGAGTCGGCCGAGATGAAGCGACTCTACGTGCGGCCCGCCGGACGCGGACACGGCCTGGGACGCCGACTCGCCGTGGCGGCGATCGATTTCGCGCGCGATGTGGGCTACACACGCATTCGCCTCGATACGCTTCCGACGATGACCGAAGCCATCGCGCTCTACGAGTCCCTCGGCTTCCGTGACGCCGATGCATACCGTCATAACCCGGTTGCGGGTACGAGATACCTGGAGCTCGAACTTCGCTGACGGGTGCGTACCGATGTCGCATCTACTTCGTGCTATCTCGTCCTGAGCGGCAAGACCTTCGGACCGAGACTCGACCGGACGCGACGATATCGAGGCTCGTGAGTGGTAGCCCAGCATCGTCTTCGTTGACAGGTCGAATCGCATCGAGGGGCAGCGGCCGGAACGGATCGCCGTCTTCAACCCATTGCTTTCCTGATGAGATTCGCGATCTTCGCTTCTTCCTTGTCACCCAGCTCTGTCAGAGCGTACGCGGTGGGCCACATGGTGCCCTCATCGAGTGCGGCCTGCTCCTCGAATCCGAATGTCGCGTATCGCGCCTTGAACTTCGACGCGCTCTGAAAGAAGCACAGCACCTTGCCGTCTTTGGAGTACGCAGGCATCCCGTACCACAGCCTTGGCTTGAGCGAGGGCGCCGTTCTCTCGATGATCGAATGGAACCGCATAGCCTTCACCCGGTCGTACTCGGGCATCGCCGCGATGTCCTCCAGGACTTCCGTCAGCCCGTCGGTCTTCTTCCCGGGCCCGCGCGGGGGCTTTGCCGGTGCCTTGTCTTCGGTCATGCTCATGCCCGCCTCTCGATATGCGGTGTGACTGTGTGACTATTCCCCTCGTAGCGGCGAGGTGGACACCCTCGGCACTCATGGGTATACTCCGTTAGCCAACCGCATATCGTTCATGTAAGCGGGACCCCGCCCCTCGGGGTCGATAGAGGTCCCCACCTTGCGGCGCCAAGACGGCAGCTGTCTGGTCGAGAATGAACCGCCGGGTGCGGGCCATGTGCCCGTGTCTTCTCGGCAGGTTGTTCCGTCCCGTCGGCAGCAGTCTAGCCGCGGGACGTTTTGTTTTGTAGGAATGCGATCCGGGGCGGAACGGATTGCGAATCATGGAGGTGAGCCGCCCATCAGCGCAGTCGAACCGAGGATCAACGAGAAGATTCGTGCGCCACGCGTGCGTCTGATCGGCGTCGACGGATCCCAACTCGGGATATTCGAGACGCCCGACGCCCAGCGAATCGCCGACGACCAGAATCTCGACCTTGTCGAGGTCGCACCCAACGGTGACCCGCCGGTGTGCCGGATAATGGACTACGGCAAGTTCAAGTACGAGGAGGACATCAAGGCCAAGAAGGCGCGCAAGCACCAGGCCACGGTCCAAATCAAAGAGATCAAGTTCCGGCCCAAGATCGACACGCACGACTACGAGACGAAGAAGAAGCACGTAGTCCGGTTCCTTAACGCCGGGGCCAAGGTGAAGGTAACGATCATGTTCCGGGGCCGCGAGATGGTACATGCCGAGCGCGGCCTGGCGATTCTGGAGCGGCTTGCCGAAGACGTGAAGGACCTCGCGATCATCGAGAACCAGCCCAAGCTCGAGGGGCGCAACATGCACATGTTGATCCAGCCCATCAAGAAGGACCCGAAGGACGCGGAAGCGGCCGCTCAGGAATCACCGGCCGAGTAAGGAGTCAAGCACAATGCCAAAGCAGAAGACGCACAAGTCGAGCGCTAAGCGCTTCAAGCTCACCGGTGGTGGCAAGATCAAGCGTGGCAATGCGTTCAAGAGCCACATCCTTGAGAAGAAGAGCCCCAAGCGCAAGCGGGGTTTCCGCAAGGATTCGTTCGTCCACCCGGCCGACGAGGCCGTCATCAAGAAGAACCTCGGCATCGGCTAGGTCCGACGCTTCGATCCACGTAGGGAGTTGATTCACTATGCCTCGAGTCAAACGGGCGGTAACCGCCAAGAAGAAGCGCCGGACCATGCTGGCCAAGGCCAAGGGGTACTACGGCAACAAGAGCCGCAGCTACCGCGCCGCAAAGGAGCAGGTCCAGCACTCACTGCAGTATTCCTATCGCGATCGCCGCAACAAGAAGCGCGAGATCCGTCGTCTCTGGATCACTCGCATCAATGCCGGCGCACGCCTGAACGGCATGTCGTACTCGATGTTCATGAACGGCCTCAAGAAGGCCGGTATCGAGTTGGACCGCAAGGTCCTCTCCGACATGGCGATCAACGATCCGGCCGCGTTCGCCAAGCTCGTCGAGGTCTCCAAGGAGAAGGTCTCGGTGTAGTCAGGTCGGTTCGCGCACCCGCATCACCACGAACGCCGCCTCCGGGCGGCGTTCTGCATTCCCGGCCGCGCGCGGGTGCTGTGCCGCAGGGAATACGCTCCGGTGGTCATATAACGGAAAGAGTCCGCTCACACCTTTCGGGTAGGCTGCGTTCGCGGGCCGGGGATCATCCCCGGCACCGCGCCATCAGTCATCGGTCCCCCCTCGGCCGGTCAGGAGAGGGGAGTCATCATGAAACGAGCGGTCCTACTGGCATGCGTGATGGCATTGGCGGGCAGCATAGGGTTTGCGGGTGCGTACTTCACCGCGCAGACCTCGGTTCCCGACAACGTGATCCGCGCCGGAACAGTCGCGGTCTCGGCGTCGCCGACCTCTGAGGCCATCTCGATGGAGAACCTGGCTCCGGGGGAGAGTCAGAGCCGGGTGCTTTCGGTCACCAACACCGGCTCGCTCCCGGTCGATGTGAGTGTCACCGAGGCCAAGAGAGCGGGCATCACCGCCTTCTACAATGCCCTGCACTGCAGCGTCAGTGTCGGTAACGGAAGCGTCTACGATGGGACGCTCGCAGGCATGCAGACCGCGCCGGTGCGTCTCGGGCCCGGGGAGAGCGCAGAGCTGGAGTTCGCCATAACGATTCCGGCTGATGCGCCCAACAGTCTTTCCGGGGACTACGTCCGCGTCACCCTCTACGTGGATGCGGCCCAGGCGCTGTGAGCGTGAAAGCCGTGGTCATGATGGTCGCCATGGTCGCGGTCGCGTGCGTCACCCACGGTGCCGTAGTGGTCGCGGGAGGTTCGATGGAGCCCACCCTCGGCATCGGGGACGTGTGCGTCTACCGGCGTTCGAGCAGCGTTCGGCCCGGACAAGTCGTCGTGTTCGAACGGGAGCCCGATGGGGGTCTCGTCGTGCATCGTGCGATGACCGTCGGTCTCCGGGGCGAGGTAAGGACCAAGGGGGACGCCAACGATGCTGCTGACCGCGAGCTGCTCGCTCCGGACCGGGTTCGTGGGCCTGTAGTGATCGCGCTGCCTGTTGGCCGGGTTACGCGCCGTTGACCAGGTTCGTGTGCTACAATTCGCAACCAATCGCACAGCGAGAGGCGATGAGGGAGAGGAGCCGGTGCACCACGCTCCACCACCAGGAAAGGGACCCGTTGACTGGAAGGTCCCGGTGGGCCAGCGCCGGCGGTTCGCTCCGGAGCCG
>SKKZ01000197.1 GCA_007123455.1 Coriobacteriia bacterium
ACCATCACCAGGTAGCCGATCTGGGCGGCACTCGCATACAGGCCGAGCACGTCCAAAGGCAGGCCGAACTCGGCCCTGAAGGCAGGAACGAACAGACCGAACACCTGGCGTCCGATCCCGTATGTCGCCGCGAGGGCCAGCAGGCCCGCGCCACCGGTGACCGCCGTCGCCCGATCCCACGAGGAGGCAGAGTCGGCACCCGGTCGTCCGCTCGTCAGGCTCATCATTCTCGCCTCATCGCGCCTTACTTCTGCTTCTTCTCGTACGGCACCGGGATGAACTCGACGCCACCGGGCTTGCGCTTGCCCGCTTGCGGGTAGAGCCTCATCAATCGGACCACTTCGTCGGGAAACTCCGGCGTGACAGGCAGGCCCATCTCTCGCGCCTCTTCGAGATCGATGGCGTAATCGTGCGTCCATCGCCCCTCACTCAACATGCGAGCTGTCTCCTCGGCCTGTTCCGGATCCATCGTCTTGGACAGCAGCGCACGCACGATGCCGAACATCTGCTCACGCGCTTTGCGCGCCATGTCCCCCATGATGAGTACCGAGTCGTCCCGGTTCGGATTGGGCGTCTCGAGGGCATCGAGCACCGACGCAGCCGGGTAGCCCGTCCTGCCCGGCACGGATACCTGCGGGTCGACCGGTCCGATGACGGCATTGGGTCCCATGACGATCTCGTCAGCTGCCAGTGCGATGAGTGAGCCGCCACTCATGGCCAGGTACGGGACGATCACCTGTACCTTGGCCGGGTGGTGGGAGAGCGCCTGCGCTATCTGGGTCGAGGCGATGACGAGGCCTCCGGGCGTGTGTATCACGAGTTGGATGGGGATGTCGTCGTCGGTGAGGTGTATGGCGCCAAGCACGCTCTCGGAGTCCTCGATATCTATGTAGCGGACGAGCGGGACGCCGAGGAGAGCGAGGGCCTCTTGCCGATGGATGAGCGTGATCACCCTACTCCCGTGCTCGCGCTCGATGTGGCGAATCGCCGTCATGCGCCGGAGGAAGAGTACCCGCTGCTGAACGACCGGTACGGCGAACGCGAGGAATATGAGTAGCCAGATGAGTTCACTCATCTGAGCCCCCGGGCGTTCTCCCTCTCCAGGTGCCGTTTGAGCTTCCGCAGCGCCTCGTCGAGGATGTCCGCGGTGATCGGCTCGGAGACCTTCGCGAGCGCATCGCCCGCCGCTCCGACGCGATCGTAGCCACTCCCGACGCGGACAGCACGCCTACGGCTGCCATCGATCGCGTACCGCTCTCGCTGCGCCTGTGTCCCACAGTGGTCACCTCATGCGCCGAGCATCGTGTGCGTAATATCTTCCCGGCTCGCCGACGGTGGTAAACGCTGGGGCTCTGCCCGGCAGCCTCGAACATCCAGGAATCGCTTCCTGCCGCAACCGCGCGAGGTGGCGGGCCTTCTGAGAATGCCGCCCCTTCACATGCGCGTTCCCGCAGAGCTGCCGCCTAGCTGTCGGATTCCCCCTCACAAGCCAGACTATGAGCCTCGAACTCCTTGCGCCACTGCCTTGTCCACTCCAAGAGGTTCTCGGGCACATCCTCATCCAGGAGTGCGCGCTCTTCACGGTCACGGCGCTCTTTCGCCTCGGCGGACAGCAGCGCCAGCTTGTCGCGATACTCGTCTGACGACTCCATCGGCATGGTCTCCTCGGCATATCCCTCGATGCTGAGCAGGTGCTTGCGTACGCACATCTCGCCACCCGATTCGCACGGACACGAAGGGTCCGCCTGGTGATCCTGCAACAGCAGAAGTTCTTTCAGCAGCCTGTCGTATTGCCACTTGAGGATGTCTTCCATTCTCGGGCCTCCTCGTATGGATCGATCGATACGATCATCGGACACTCACGTACACACGGGATATACCCGCTCACTTCGACAGCGCGCTCATGATGCTCGTCGTAGGGTGCCTTGGGTTTCACGATCCCCTCCGGTGGCCTCACTCCTCCAGCGGGATGATCGAGCGGTACTTGCCGCCCGCATCATGCTCGCCGAGGCAGCACCCGTGCCAGCGGTGCTGTCCGGTGAGAACCGCACACCGGATTCCCTGCCCGTGTCAGTGGGTACGATTAGTGCACGAACGGACGCGCGTGGCCCGCCGTTCCGTCATGCATCGCCACGATGTTAGGCCGTTCCTTCAGCGCATGATCGGAAGCTCAGCAGAGAGTCGAAAGAGGTGCTCGCTCATGGCGAACGACGACCGTAAGCCCACGACGAACGATGCCGGGAATCCGGTGTCCAGCGACGAGTTCTCGCTAACGGTAGGCCCCGACGGGCCGGTTCTCCTGCACGATCACTACCTCGTCGAACAGATGGCCAACTTCAACCGTGAGATGATCCCTGACCGCCAGCCGCACGCGAAAGGATCGGGAGCGTTCGGCCGCTTCGAGGTCACCCAGGACATGAGCGCCTATACGAAGGCGGCCGTGTTCCAGCCAGGGACCGAGACCGAAGTGCTGGCCCGGTTCTCGACGGTCGCCGGCGAGAGCGGCAGTCCCGACACGTGGCGTGACGTGCGCGGCTTCGCGCTCAAGTTCTACACCACCGAGGGCAACTACGACATGGTCGGCAACAACACGCCGGTATTCTTCGTGCGCGACCCGATGAAGTTCCAGCACTTCATCCACTCGCAGAAGCGCCGGGCGGACAGCGGCCTGCGCGACCACGACATGCAGTGGGATTTCTGGACCCTCTCTCCCGAGACGGCCCACCAGGTCACCATCCTGATGAGCGATCGCGGAGTACCCAAGACCTACCGGCACATGAACGGCTACTCGAGCCACACCTACATGTGGGTCAACGCCAACGGCGAGCGCTTCTGGGTGAAGTACCACTTCAAGACCGACCAGGGCATCGATATCCTCACCCAGGAGGAGGCCGACCGCATCGCCGGCGAGGATGCTGACTACCACCGCCGCGACCTCGCCGAGGCGATCGGGCGGGGCGATCATCCCAGCTGGACGCTCAAGGTCCAGATCATGCCATTCGAAGAGGCGGAAACGTACCGGTTCAACCCGTTCGACCTGACCAAGGTCTGGCCCCACGGCGACTATCCTCTGCACGAGGTCGGCCGGCTCACGTTGGATCGCAACCCGAGTGATTTCCACACCGAGATCGAACAGGCAGCGTTCGAGCCCAACAGCCTTATCCCCGGCATCGGCCCGAGTCCGGACAAGATGCTGCTCGCTCGCCTCATTTCGTACGCCGACGCCCACCGGGCGCGCCTGGGCGTCAACTACAAGCAGATCCCTGTGAATCGGCCGAAGAGCCCGGTGCACAGCTACAGCAAGGGCGGCACGATGCGAATCGAGAACGTCTCCGATCCCGTCTACGCGCCAAACTCGAAGGGCGGCCCCGAGGCCGACCCCGAGCGCTACCCCGAGGACACCATTTGGAGCGTCAGCGGCGAGTTCATGCGCGCCGCCTACACCGAGCGCGCCGATGACGACGATTTCGTCCAGCCAGGAGCCCTCGTGCGCGAGGTGATGGACGACGCACAGCGTGACCGGCTCGTCTCCAACGTGGTCGGACACCTGAAGAACGGCGTGTCGGAGCCGGTTCTGCAGCGTGCGCTCGAGTACTGGCGCAGCATCGACCAGGACGTCGGCGACCTCATCGCCGAGGGAGTACGCGGGAGCTGATCCCCACGCGACATGCTCTCAGGCACCCCCCGTACCGAGGAGAGCATGCGTTTGGGCAAACGAAAGAACGGTCTGCTGTAGCCTGGAACGAGCAGCCGGAACTCAGAATGCCATCTTCTCCTGGACGGGAGTGTCAACAATCGGCTCCATACGCTTGATCGCCAAGATAGCGAGGTCGTCCCTGAATATCCCACCGGCGAACAAAAGCACCGACTCGGTCGGTGGCGTCACCATCGCCTTCGACTCTGGGCTAACTCGGAATCAAGACGTTTGCAAACACAAGCCACGCCAGGAGCGACTTCGCGGTCTGTAGCGAGGATCTCGTGTTCAGCAACCCGCGACCTTCCCGATTCTCGAAGAATCCGTCGAGTTCATGCTGGCCGAGGGAGACCAGACCTGCTCGGTCGACAGGGCGAGCGGGGCGCACGAGGGCGACTGCGCCGAGCGGTCGCAGGCTCGACCTCCTCGTCAGCGACCTGTTCACTCCCGGGGGCGATCATTGGACTCGCGGAGGCACCGAGCTACATCCCGGGTAGCACGAGCCGGCCTGCGCTAGCAGTGCTCTCGGCTATGCTCGTCGATGAACGAGACGATGTCTGCGGCTACCTCGCCAGGCAACTGCCAATAGAGCATGTGGCCGCCGCCGCGATACACGATGAGCCGTGCGTTCGGCAGCAGCTCGGTGAGTCGCTCCTGGTCGCTCCTCGGCAGTCCTCTGTCCTGATCGCCCCACATCACCAAAGCGGGAGCGGACACAGTAGGAAGACCCGATGAGAAGTCGTCCTCGGCAAGTCCTGCGATTGTCGCCTTCCAGACGAACGCAGGGACTTTCATGCTCTCCGCCATCATCTCCTCGAACTGTTCTGGCGACACATGCTCGCGAACTATGCCTCCCGCGAAACCGCGGACGAATTCAGGATCGACCGGGTCGGTGAGTCCGGATACGGACTCCAGGACCTGCGGGGTCATCGGGTTGTCGGTGAGCCTGAGCGGAGCCGCGAGGAAGATGAGGCCGCGCACCCGATTCAGGTGGTCGATCGCGAAGCGTTGGGCGATCAACCCGCCGCTCGAACCACCGGCGATGAACGCTGCTTCGATATCGAGCGCATCCATGAAGTGAAGAAGGTCCTCCGCGAAGTCCTTCGACCGGTATCCGGACTCGGGCCGGCTTGCGTCACCGTGACCGCGCTGGGTCGGCGCAAACGCGTGGATCGAGTCCGGCAGCTCCGAGAGCAGACCCTCGAATGCGCGCCAGGAATCGCCCACGGGGTGCAGAAAGATCAGTTTCGGGCCGGCCGGATCACCCTGCTCCACGTAGGGGAGCCGCACCTTGTTGGAGAGTTCGACTGTCTTGACCGATGGATTCATCAGCGCCTCCCGCGCTAGCTGGAGCTCGAGTGCCGCGGTCGACACGAATCCCCACATCGACCAGCATCAATCCTGTACTTGGTCCGGTGCAGAGCGAGCTGTAAGAAGTCTCG
>SKKZ01000090.1 GCA_007123455.1 Coriobacteriia bacterium
CGGGCGGCTCGAGTAGGGCGGTCCGCGACGGGAGGAGGACGCGTGAAGCCCGTGACGCCGAGAGGCTTTCGCGACGTGCTTGGGCAGGAGGCAGCGGAGCGTGCTGTGGCAGGAGCCGCGCTCGGCACGGTGTTCGACGCGTGGGGCTACGGCCTCGTCGAGACACCGGTCGCCGAGGAGTTCGCCGTGCTCGAGGCGGGCGCCGGCCGCCTGGAGGGCACCGCGTTTCGGCTCTTCGACTCCGACGGGAGCCTGCTCGCGCTCAGGCCGGAGATGACCGTCCCGATCGCCAGGCTCGTCGCTTCGCGCCTAAAGGGCGAGTCCGGCCCGCACCGCGTGCGCTACCTCGCCGAGGTCTTCCGCGAGCAGGCGTCGCTGCGCGGTCAGGCGCGTCAGTTCACGCAGGCGGGCGTCGAACTCGTCGGTGCGTCCGGTCCGGCAGCCGACGCCGAGGTGGTCGCGCTGCTCATCGAGGCGGTCGCGGCGACCGGGTTGCGCGAGTACACGGTGGCCGTCGGCACGGTCGCGGTCCTCTCTGCGCTGCTCGACGCTTCGCAGGCAGGCGAGGAGTGGCGCGAGGCGGTCCGCACCGCAGCGCACGAAGGCAATCTCGTGGAGATCGACCGGCTTGCCGCTGCCGACGGTATCGCGGACGACGTGGCACGGGCGCTTCCGGCGGTCGTTCGCTTGCGCGGCGGGCGCGAGGCCATCGATGAGTGCCGCGCGCACGTCGCCGCATGCGGGTGCGCGGCCGTGCTCGACGACTTCGAGGCCACCTGGGAGCTGCTCGAGGGAGCCGGTGTTACCGACCGCGTGACCGTGGACTTCGGCACGATGCGCTCGTTCGATTACTACACCGGGATGGTGTTCGAGCTTCTCGCGCCCGGCCTCGGCCTGCCGCTCGGCGGGGGAGGGCGCTACGATGGCGTGCTTGCAGCGTTCGGCGCACCCGCGCCTGCGGCCGGCTTCGCCATCGGCATCGAGCGGCTCCACATCGCTCTAGCCGAGCAGGGGGTCGTGCCTCCGGTACGCCGCCTCGACGCTGTCGTGTGCGGCGAGGACGCTGCCGAGGTGTTCGCCGCCGCCGCACGCCTTCGCGCTGCCGGCTGGCGCGTGCGGCTCGCGGTCGGCTCGCCCGGAGCGGATACCGTCGCCGCGGCACGCGCGGCCGGTGCTTTCGAGGCGCTGCAGGCCGATCGGGGCCGCATCGTCCGGCTCGACCGCGCCGGCGAGCCTGCCGACCAGCTGCCCGACCCGCTGCCGGGCCCGCCCGCGGCTCATCCGGCGCCGACCGCCCCGGGAGGTGGTGAGCGATGATGCTCAGACCCGCTGCCAGCCGATCCGGACGCCTGCGCATGGCGGTCCCCAAAGGCGCGCTCTGGGACGAGAGCCTCGCTGCGCTCGACGGCGCCGGTGTGGACATCGCCGCGCTCGCCGAACCGGGCCGTCAGCTGATCATCACCTCCGGTGGGATGGAGTTCGTGATCGCCAAGCCCACCGACATCCCTGCCTACGTCGCGTACGGTGCGGTGGATGTCGCCATCGCGGGCAAAGACGTGCTCATCGAGGCCGGACTGGAGGTCGTCGAGATGGTCGACCTCGGCTTCGGGGCGTGCCGTTTCGTCGTGGCCGAGCCCGAGGACGCCGGTGCGGTCGTCGCCGAGCACTACCACCACCTCGGTGTCATCCGTGTGGCCTCGAAGTACCCGCGCATCACCGAGCAGCACTTCGCTGCCAAGGGCGTGCAGGTCGAGGTCGTGAAGTTGCACGGCAACATCGAGATCGCGCCGCTCATCGGCCTGGCCGACCAGATCGTCGACATCACGGCGACCGGAACGACGCTGCGCGAGAACCGCTTGCGAATCGTCGAAGAGGTCCTGCCCTCGACCGCGCGCTTCGTGGCCAACCCGGCGAGTCTGCGCATCGAGTCGGACCGGATAACCGACCTGGCGAACCGGCTCGCCGCCGCACCGTTAGAATAGTCCCGTACACCGACGACCGGAGAGGGGTCGTATCCCTATGATGCGTCGTATCGTGCTCGACCGCGCCGAGCGGCTGGCCGAGGAGGATCTGTCCCGCTCGGGCGGGCTCGACGCCGAGGTCATCGGCGTCGCGTCACGGATCCTCGACGAGGTCCGCAGCCGCGGCGACGAGGCACTGCGCGAGTACACCGCCTCGCTCGACAAAGCCGATATCGCCGAGTTCCGTGTCACCGCCGATGAGATCGAGGCCGCGGTGGCATCAGTCGAGCCGGAGTTCCTCGACGCCATCTCCTCGGCAGCCGGGGCGATCGCCGAGTTCCACCAGCGCCAGGTCACGCAGTCGTGGTTCACCACCCAGGAGGGCGGTGTATTCCTCGGCCAGAAGGTCACGCCGATCTCGCGCGTGGGCATATACGTGCCGGGCGGGCGCGCCTGCTACCCGTCGAGCGTGCTCATGAACGCCATTCCCGCGCAGGTCGCCGGCGTGGACGAGATCGCGATGGTCGTGCCCCCGGACGCCGACGGCACCGTGAACCCCTACACGCTGGCCGCGGCCGCCGAGGCGGGTGTCGACGAGATCTACAAGGTGGGGGGCGCACAGGCCGTGGCCGCGCTTGCGTACGGTACCGAGAGCGTCCCGCCGGTCGATAAGATCGTCGGGCCGGGCAACGCGTATGTCACCGCCGCCAAGAAGCTCGTGATGGGTGAGGTGGGCATCGACGCGCTTGCCGGACCGAGCGAGGTCTGCGTGCTCGCCGACACCACGGCGGTGCCGATGTTCGTCGCCATCGACCTCATGGCGCAGGCCGAGCACGACCCGCGTGCGGCGACCTACGTGGTCACCGTCGATCCCGACCTGCCGGACCAGATCGACGAGGCGCTCGGGATCCTGCTCACCGAAGCGCCCCGCGCCGATATCATCAAGCGCTCGCTCGCCGACAACGGGCTCGTCGTGGTCTGCCCCGATATCGTGGCGGCGCTCGACGCGGTCGACCTGATAGCGCCCGAGCACCTCGAGATACAGATGGCCGACGCGTTCGACGTGCTCGGCTCGGTGCGCAACGCCGGCGCGATCTTCCTCGGCCACTTCACCCCCGAAAGCATCGGAGATTACGTCGCCGGGCCCAACCACGTGCTGCCCACCGGCGGGACCGCACGCTTCTCGAGCCCGCTTTCCGTCGATGACTTCGTCAAGAAGTCCTCGGTCATCTCCTACTCGTTCGAGGCGCTCGAACTCGACGGCCCCACGGCGATCGTGATCGCAGAGGCCGAGGGGCTCGATGCGCACGCCCGCGCGGTCTCGTTGCGACTGCAGGCTATGACCGAGACGCTGGAGGATGAGTAGCGTGAAACACATCCGCCCGCCCCGCCCCGAACTCGAATATCTCGTCCCGTACGATGCAAAGGACATCAAAGCCGAGGTGATGCTCGCCGCCAACGAGCACCCCTCCAACCTGCCCGGTGAGATCGTCGAAAAGATCGCCGGCCGCCTGCGAGAGTTCCGTTTCAACCGCTACCCGGATCCGATGGCCGGCCGCCTGCGCGAGCTCATCGCAGCAGCCAACGGGCTCGAACCGCACAACGTGCTCATCGGCAACGGTGGCGACGAGCTCATCTTCGACCTGCTGCTCGCATGGGGAGGTCCCGGTCGCACGCTGCTCGACTGCCCGCCGACCTTCACGATGTACGCTATCGACGCCCAGGTGAGCGGCACGAACCTCGTGCGCATCCCCCGCGGGCCGGACTTCGAGGTCGACGGCGAGGCGGTGCTCGCACGGCTTGCCGAGGGAGACATCGACGTCGTCATGCTCTCGCACCCCAACAACCCCACCGGCACGCTGACGCCCGAGACGCTGCTCATCGACATCCTCAACGCTACCGACGCACTCGTGCTCGTCGACGAGGCGTACTTCGAGTTCAGCCGCCATACGATGCGCCCGCACATGGAGCGCCACCCCAACCTCGTGATCTTGCGGACGTTCAGTAAGGCGTTCTCGCTCGCGGGGCTGCGCGTGGGCTACGTGCTCGGTCATGAGGACGTCATCCGCGAGCTCACGAAGGTGCGCCAGCCCTACTCGGTCGACTCGTTCGCCCAGTGGGTGGCGGCCACGGTCTTTCGGGAGAGAGTGGTGTTCCAGCAGGCCATCCGCGATATCATGCGCGGGCGTGACATGCTCATGCACGGACTCTCGTCGATCGAAGGCGTGAAGGTCTTCCCGTCCGAGGCGAACTTCGTGCTCTTCCGTGTCGCGCATGCCGCGGCGCTCTGGCGTGATCTGCTGCACGGCCACTCGGTGCTCGTGCGCGACTTCTCGCGCACGACGGGGCTCGAAGACTGCCTGCGGGTCACGGTTGGCTCCGACGAGGAGAACGAACGCTTCCTCGAGGCCGTCGAAGACGTCATGTCGCAGCGGCGGGCCGTGGAGATACTCGGCCATACGGAGGCGCACGTGCGCCACGGGACTGCGGGGGAGTTGGGATACTGATGACACGAACGGCGACCATCGAACGGGCGACCCGTGAGACGCGCATCGAGGTCTTCTGCGACTTGGACAACGCGTCAGACACCGAGGTCTCGACAGGCATACCCTTCTTCGATCACATGCTCGACGCCCTCGGGCGCCACGGACTCGTGACGTTGCGCGTTGCCGCCGAAGGAGATCTCGAGGTCGACGCGCACCACACCGTCGAGGACGTGGGCATCTGCCTGGGCAAAGCCGTTGCCGAGGCCCTCGGCGACAAGGCGGGCATCCGGCGCTACGGGTCGGCCGCCATCCCGATGGACGAGGCGCTCGTGCTCGCAGCCATCGACGTCTCGGGCCGGGGCGGGCTCACCTACGACGTTGACCTGCCGATCGAGTTCATCGGCACGTTCGAGACCTCGCTCGCCCGGGAGTTCATGGCGGCGTTCGCGGCCAACGCAGGCGTGACTCTGCACGTCCACAAGCTTGCCGGCGACAACGCCCACCACATCGTCGAGGCCGCGTTCAAGGCGCTTGCCCGCGCGCTCGCCGACGCGGTCGCGCTCGACCCGCGCGTCAGCGGCGTGCCCTCCACCAAGGGAGCCCTGTGACGTCCCGCATCGCGATCATCGACTACCGGATGGGCAACCTGCGCAGCGTGCAGAAGGGATTCGAGCACGCGGGCGTCGA
>SKKZ01000174.1 GCA_007123455.1 Coriobacteriia bacterium
CCCCGGCCATGCCCGAGGGCGAGGAGGCGACCGAGGCGGCCAGAAAGCTCGCGCGCGTTGCGGCGGTCACTGCCGTCGGGCGCCACGCCGGCAGACTCGTCCACCACTACACGCCGACCGGTCGCCAGACGGTCGCCCGCGGTCGCGATCTCACCGCGTGTCGGCTCGTCATCGGGACCGGCGGGGCACTCACCCGGCTGCCTGGCGGTGTGGAGACGCTCGAGGCCGCTCGCACGCCTGCCGCGGGGTGCGACCGTTTGCTCCCGCCGGCTGATGCTCTCTGTCTGCTCGACCGCGAGTACACGCTCGCCTGCTGTGGTGCGCTGCTGGCGCACTTCCCGTCCGGCGCCGTGGTGGCGCTGATGCGGCGCAGCATCGACCTTGACGACCCGACCGTCTGAAGGAGTTCGCATGAGTGACCGGGCCACCGTCACCGTGGATCTCGCGAAGATCACTGAGAATACAAGACGCGTCCGAGCCCATCTCCCGGGCGTTGCGATCGTCGCCGTCACCAAGGTCACGTGCGGCACGCCCGAGGTCGCACGGGCGATGCTCGCGGGCGGGGCGAGCGCGCTCGGCGAGTCGCGGCTCGAGAACATCGAGCGGCTGCGGTCGGCCGGCATCGATGTCCCGTTCTGGCTCCTGCGAGCCACGCCGCCCGGGCTTGCTTCCGAGACCGTGCGGCTGGCCGACGTCTCACTTGCGAGTGAGGTCGTCACCGTCGAGGCGCTCGACCGTGCGGCGAGAGCCGAGGGTGTCCGCCATCAGATCCTGGCTATGGTCGACCTCGGTGACTTGCGCGAGGGCATGCTCCCTGCCGAGCTCCCGGAGTTCCTCGATCACGTCGCCACGCTGGGCAGCATCGACCTGATCGGCATCGGCACGAGCCTCACCTGCTACGGCGGTGTCGTTCCCGACGAGGAGAACCTCGGCGAGCTCGCGCACCTTGCGCACCTGGCCGCAGCGCGGCTCGGACGGCCGATGCTCGTCTCGGGCGGGATGTCGAGCTCGATCGATGCCGCGCTCTCCGGCCGTCTGCCGGATTCGGTCGACAACTTGCGCGTCGGGGAGAGCATCATCCTCGGCGTGAGCACGGTGACGCGGGAGCCGCTGCCCGGTCTGCACACCGACGCGATCACCGTCGAGGTGCCGGTCATCGAGTGCAAGCTCAAGCCTTCGCTCCCGCGTGGTGTCGTAGCGCAGGATGCCTTCGGCAACGTGCCGGCATTCGAGGACCGCGGAGAGCGGCGGCGGGCGATTTGCGCAATCGGGCGCCAGGACGCGCCGCCGACGGGTCTGCGCCCGCTCGACCCGCGGGTGGAGGTGCTCGGCGCGTCGAGCGACCACCTCATACTCGACGTACACGACTTGCCTGAGTCGCCGGCTGTAGGCGATGCAATCGCATTCGTGCCGACGTACGCCGCCACACTCGCGCTTTTCACTTCACCCTATGTGGAGAAGCGGTTCGTGGGAGGGGCGTCCTAGCTTCCCGTTCCTGCCACAATGCCAAGCAGGAAGACCATGAGCACCACGAAGATCATCGCCATGTTGAAGCTCATGTCGCGTGCATAGCGCTGGATGTTCCGGCGCGTGTTCAGAACGCTGTCAGGATCGAGACGGTCCGAGACCAGCCAGGCGGATCGCTCCTGTGTCGTCGTCTCGACTACGAGGCGGACCAGCGCGACAGCCCAGCGGGCGACGTGCTCGAAGCGTCCGAGTCCCCGTACCCGCCACTCCATGAGCGTCACGGAGCTCGGTATTGCGTCGCGCGCATGCGCGCCGAATTCGTGTGCGCGACCGAGCTCGCGGGCCCTCCACTCGGTCAGAGCGCCGGGCTTCGGCATCGCGTCACGCGCATGCGCGCCGAGGTGCTGTACTCGGATGGTGCTTGGTCGAGACGAGGTGTCCACTTGGTGCAGGCGGCTATCGAAACGCTCCTCACTCGAGATGCGGTTCACCTCGGCTGAGATCTCGCGGATCACGTCTTCGCCGGCCATGCGCCGCTCAGCGAGTTCGATCGCCGTGTGCGCCACCGCGCTGCGGAAGACCTTCACCTCTTCCAGGACACTGGCGAACCGGTATAGGGCGGTCTCGCTCTCTCCGGTGCGCACCATCTCGGTGAGAACGCCCATGCGCTGATTGAACTGCCGCTGTGCCATATACGATGCGATGCTGCGCACCGCATCGATGGTAGCCGCGGTGCGCTGGGGATCGCTCTCGGAGCGGGCACGTAACCATTCGTGTGTCCGGGTGACAGCGTAACGCACCGTGGATTGTCGCTCGCGCTCGAGAGCGAGGTAGGCATTTTGGAAGAAGTACTGGTTGCGTGGTTCCGGCGCCCCGGTCGTGATGGTGATGATCGTGCGTTGCCAGTTACGTTCCGCACGCAGGTACGCCGAGCGATAGCCGAGGCGCATCGCGCGCAGCCTTTCCGAGAGCGCCGCGATGTAGCGCGCATACCAGCCGCCCACCCAGGTGCACACGATCAGGAACCCGCGGGCGGTCGATTCGTACCAGTAGTTGACACCGAACCACTTCGGCGCGTGGAGGTGGAACAGGCCAAACTTGATTCCGACCACGAAGATCGTGGCACCTATGGCGAAAGCCATCACCACGGACATCAGGTCGCCGGTGCTCAGGAAGTACTTCTTGAGGTAGTAGTCGAGAAGGTCGGCGTGCAGCGCCCATTCGTGCAACCCGGGCGCGAACACACCTTTGAGGAGAAGGTGAGGCCGCACTCCGAGCGTGATGATAGCGGCTGAGAGCATGCCGAGCGCGATGAGCATCCGTGGCGGGGCGTCCACGACCTCGGGCCCGTACTCCTGTTTGGGTTTGCCGAGGAAGACGAACCCGATGAGCTTGATGAACGAGCACGCGGTGCCGCCGCAGACCACGACGTAGATCTTCTCGGCGATGTCCAGGGACATAAGATGATGAAGTTCGTAGGCCTCCTCGAGGGCATGGTGAATCAGGCACTTGCTCACGAACCCGTTGAAGAGCGGCACGCCGGTGATGCCCGCCGCTGCGATGAGCATGAACACGAAGGTCCAGGGCATCTTGCGCCACAACCCGCCGAGCTTGTACATGTCGAGCTGTCCGGTGCGGTACGCCACCGCACCGATGCCGAGGAAGAGCGCGGCTTTGAACAGCGCGTGGTTCACGACATGGAACAGTCCGCCTGCCACCCCCATCGCGCCGTGAGAGCCGAGGTAGCCTGCTGCTCCGATTCCGACCAGGATGAAGCCCATCTGGCTCACACTGTGGTAGGCGAGCATGCGCTTGGCGTTGTGCTGGCCCAGCGCAAGCGTCACGCCGATGGCCATGGTCGCGATACCGATCCAGAGCACCACGAGGCCGAAGTTCGCCGTCATACTCCAGATCTCGTCGGAGAGGTCCTCGATGATGGGGGGCCGGAAGAGCGCGGTGACCGTGCGGAAGATGCCGTAGGCGCCGGCCTTGATCATGACGCCGGAGAGCAGCGCGCTCGCCGGGGACGGCGCGACCGGGTGGGCGTCGGGGAGCCACACGTGGACGGGCAACATGCCCGCTTTCACACCGAACCCCAGAATCAGGAGTCCGAACGTGACCCAACGAAGGGTCTCCGTGCCTCCCTCTAGAGGGATCGGCCCGATCGCGCCGGTGTGCCCCAGCGCGTAGGTGAGGAAGATTCCGCCGATGAGCGCAAACCCTCCGAGCACCGTCATCCAGAGGTACTTGATCGACGCCCGTTTGGCGTCGTCGGTCTCGGTGTGTATGACGAACAGGAACGCCACGAGCCCGAGCATCTCGAAGAAGAGGTAGAGCGTGATGAGGTCGCCCGCAAGCACGACGCCGAGCATGGCCGCGAGGACGATGAGGCTCGTCGTGTAGAAGCGGTCGTGCTTCTTCTCGTGGTGCATGTAGTCGAGTGCGTGCAGGGTCGCGCAGAACCACACGAACGTTGTGAAGAGCGCGAAGAGCATCCCGAACGGGTCGACAACGAAGTTCAGGTGCCCGACGAGCACGGGGATCGATGAGCTCACCTGGTGCTCCGCCCCGATCAGCGGGATGAGCGCCGCAGCTCCGAGGAGGGTCACGCCGGTGGCGAACAGCACGAACCCGTTTCGCACGTCCTCGCGCCACCGTCCGAGCGGACGCACGGCGAGCGCGGAAACAAGCGGCCAGAGCACCAGGAGCGCCGGCAGCGGGTGCGTGGCGATGTGTGCGGTCTCGTGCACGTCGGACTCCTAACGGAAGAACGCGTTCACAGCGATCTGAGCAAGCGAGTAGGGTGAGCCGGGCAGGGTCGCGCCGAGTCCGAGCCCGAGCGTGAGCGCAGAGGCCACGACGGTAGGCCCGAGCATCGACATCGGAGCCTCCTTCTCGTCCTCGCTATTGACGGAAGCGAGGGCGTGCGGCTCCTTGAAATACGCGGCGTATACGATCGGCAGCAGGTAGACTCCGGCAAGCAACGCCCCACCCAGCAGTACGGCAAGGTAGAGGGGCTCGTCGACCTCGAGGATGCCTAGGCCGAGATACCACTTGCTGATGAATCCGGAGAGCGGCGGCGTACCGATCATGCCGAGTGCTGCGAGCGTGAAGGCCCCCATCGTCAGCGGCAGGCGCTTGGCTGCCCCGGCCATCTCGCTCACGTTGTGGATACCGGCGCGTTTGATGAGCAGGCCTGCGCAGAGGAAGAGCGTGCCCTTCATAAAGGCATGGTTCGTGATGTGCACCAGTGCGCCGATAGTCGCCCCGGCCCCGAGAAGTGCGATGCCGAGCGTGACGTATCCCATCTGGCTGATGGTCGAGTACGCGAGACGGCGTTTGAGATTGTCCTGACTCACCGCGAGGATGGCAGCGAAGACGACGGTGATAGCGGCGAGCACCGCAAGGTAGGGCATCACCCCGAGCGATGCGAGCAGCTCGACGCCGAACACCTGGAAGACGATACGCATGATGCCGAAGGAACCCGCGGCCACCATGACGCCCGACAGGACCGCCGAGAACGGCGCAGGCGCCGCCGGGTGCGCGTCAGGCACCCATCCGTGCAGCGGCATGATCGCGGCTTTCACGCCGAAGCCGATGATGAAGCACCAGAAGACGACGAGCAGTGCCGTGCGGTCCATCTCGGCGGTGAGCAATCCGGC
>SKKZ01000110.1 GCA_007123455.1 Coriobacteriia bacterium
CACCCGAGCGCATCTCGTTTCGCGCGCGGGGCGGGGCGCGCGCACGGGGCGGCTTCCGCCTCGAGCGGGATAACGGTGGCACCCGCGTCAACATTTCGGCTACCGTAGAACTCAACGGGTCGGCGTCGCTGGCCGAGGACCGCATCCGTGAGGCCGTCGAGGCCAATGCCCGCCAGAGCCTTACACGCCTGAAGTCTCAGCTCGAGAGCGGGCGCTGAGGAGGAGCCGATGCGCAACCCGCTGGCCGGATTCGCAGACCCACTCCGCCGACCGCGTTTCATCATGTGGTCGGGGGTCGCCGTCATCGTGCTTCTGACGGTGACCATCGGTGCGCTCGCGGGGACCTCCACGCGGTGGTTCTGCAACGATGTCTGTCATACCGTCCACTACGACAACGCCAAGCAGTATTTCGCATCGAGCCACGCGCAGATCTCGTGTCTGGCCTGCCACATCCCGGTCGGCATCAACGGGGTGCAGTTCACCGGCGAGAAGGCCGAGAAGCTGCCCGATATCTGGCACGTGCTCACCGATTCGTTCCACATGCCGCTCAACGAAGCGTCCTACATCGCCCTTTCGATGCCCGAGAACCAGTGCACGCAATGCCACAACCTCGACAACCGTGACGTGACGCCCTCACCCGGCATCCTGATCGACCACGACACGCACTCGGAGGCCGACATCACGTGCGCCATCTGCCACAACCGCGTGGCGCATCCCGAGGTGTTCGAACTCGAACTCCCGGGCAACGAGAAGCACGAGGACTTCATGGAGATGACCGCGTGCTTCCGCTGCCATACGCTCACCGATTCCTCCCCGAGCGAGTTCGTCGCACCCGGTACGTGCGCCGCGTGCCATACGCCGGACTTCGAACTCGTGCCGGCCAGTCATGCCGCAGGCGACTTCTATACCGAGTACGGTGACTCATCGGGACATGCGCGCATGGCCGCGGCCGAGGCGAGCAAGACCGCCGCCGCAGCGGAGTACTGGGCCGAGGTGGGTCCGAAGCTGCGCGAGAAGGGGCCGAAGATCATCTCGAGGATCCTCCGCATCCCCCATGGCGAGATGCTCGACCTGCCGCCGGCGGGTATGGTCAACGAGTGTGAGACCTGCCACGTGACGACCACCTTCTGTGACGGCTGCCACGGGCTGGAGATGCCGCATCCGGCAGGCTTCACCGAGCAGCACGCCGCACTCGGAGATGCCGATCCGGACCTGTGCGCCCGGTGCCACAACAAGACGGGGGACCCCGCGCTCAACGACACCGCGTGCGACCAGTGTCACCATCCGGCGGGCGACCCGCGCCGGCCGTGGATCGCCGAGCATGCGGCCGCGGCCCGGGCGACGGACATCCAGGCCGACTGCTACCAGTGCCACGAGGAGCTCTTCTGCTCGGTGTGTCACGTGCGCGGGGAGAAGCCGAGCCGCTACTAGCCCGACAGATTTGCAGCCGCCACTCGCCCCGGGGGCCACGGTTGACAGTCGTGGTGCCGGTGTTTAGTATGTGCTAACCCAACAGGTGCGCATAAGCGAATCCGGCATGGCTTTCGCTGCGCCACCGCCCACCAGTGTCCTGCAACAGATGGAGGTCAAGCGATGTCCCGCTCCCGTTCGTTGATAGCGCTGCTGCTCGGCGTGGTCCTCGTCGCCTCGGCGGCGCTTACAGGCTGCGCCGCAGATACCGATGAAGTCTCCGGCGATGGACCCGAGCTCTCGGAGCCCGGCTCGCTCGTCGTGTATTCATCGCGCAACGAGAAGTTCGTCGACCCGCTGCTCGACAAGTTCGAGGCCGACACCGGCATCGAGGTATCCGTGCTCCACGCGGGCGATGCCGTGGTCAACAAGCTCAGCGAGGAATCCCGCAACGTGCAGGCCGACATCGTCATCGCCAACGACCTCGGTGCGCTCGAGTACCTCCGGATGGAGGGCCTGCTCACGAGCCCCGGTAATGTCGCCGGCATCGAGAGCATCGATGAGAACTTCCGCGCCGTCGATGACTCCTGGGTGGCCGTCTCCGCCCGCACCCGGGTGATCATGTACAACAAGGACCTCATCTCCGAAGACGAGGTGCCGACGCGGGTCGAGGACCTTACCGATCCTGCGTACGAGGGCATGTTCGCCATCACACGCGGTGGCAACTCCGGCATGATCGGTCACGTCTCGGCGCTTCGTTACGAGTGGGGTGACGAGCGGACCGAGGAGTGGATCGCCGACGTCAAGGACAACGCCGGCGCCATCATGGAAGGTCACGGCGACATCCGCCGTGCGGTCGGCGCGGGCGAGTTCGCCTTCGGTCTCGTGAACAACTACTACTACCACCAGCAGCTTGCCGAGCCGACCGACAACAACGTCGGTGTGGTCTACCCGGACCAGGGTCCCGGTGAGATGGGTGCGGTCGTCAACGGCGCCGGAGTGGCTGTGGTCGCCGATGGCCCGAACCCGGAATCCGCACGGGTCTTCCTCGAGTGGGTGCTGCTCCCCGAGAACCAGCGCGAGTTCAGCTGGGCTTCGCTCGAGGTGCCGATCAACCCCGAGATCGAAGCGGTGCCCGATGCACGGCCGATCAGCGATTACACCGTCCACGCCATGCCCCTGCGTGAGCTGGGCGCTTACTGGGAGGACACCCGTACCGTCATCGAGCGCGCGGGACTCGACCTCGAACTCAAGTAAGCTAGGCGCGTGAACGATCTGCTTACACGCATCCGGGTTAGAGCCTGGAACGGACAGCCGCCCGACGGGCGGCTGTCCCTCGTGGCGGCCATCATCGCCGTGGTGATGGCGATGCCCGTCGCCTATGTCGTGTGGCGCTCGGCCTTCGCCGGGGCCGACCGCTGGCTCCGGCTGCTCGACGAGCGCGTGCCCGGACTGCTCTGGAGTACCGTCTCGCTCGCGCTCGGCGTGACCGCCATCGCGGTCGTGATCGGTGTGGCCCTCGCATGGCTCGTGCACCGGACCGACCTGCCGGGCAGGCGCACCTGGCGCTGGGCGCTCGCATTGCCCCTCGCCATCCCGCCTTACGTCGGGGCGATCACCTACATCGTCGTCTTCGGGCCGCGGGGCTGGGTGCGCGACTGGTTCGGCGCACCGCCACCGGTGAGTATCTACTCGTTTGCGGGCGTGCTGTTCGTGCTCGCGGTCTTCACCTACCCGTATGTCTTCCTCGTCACCGGTGCGGCGCTCACGCGCATGGGCAGGGCGCACGAGGAGGCGGCCCGCTCGCTCGGCCTCGGTCCGCTCGCGGTGTTGCGCCGCATCACGCTGCCGATGCTTCGTCCTGCGATGGGTGCCGGTGCGGTGCTGGTCATCTTGTACGTGCTCTCCGACTTCGGCGCGGTCGCCATCTTGCGCTACACCACCTTCACATCGGCCATCTACTATCAGATGGGCGGGTTCGACACGCTTTCGGCGACGGTGCTCTCCGTCGTGCTGATCGCACTCACGCTCATCGTGCTTGCTGCCGAGGCGTTCGGCCGGCGCCGCGCCCGCTTCGATTCCTCCGGTGCACCCCGACCCGCCGACCTCGTCGAGCTCGGCGGGTGGCGCTGGGCGGCTCTGGGCTTCGTCGCGGCGGTCCTGGCCGTCACGGTTGTACTGCCGGTGGGTGTGCTGGTCTACTGGTCGGCCATCGGCGTGGGGGAGGGCGCGCTGGACGCCCGCTTCTGGGGCTATGCGTTCAATACTGCGCAGGTCGCCGGCGCTGCCGCACTCGTGAGCATGGTGGCCGCGCTGCCCGTGGTCTACCTGCGCTCGCGCCATCCGTCGCCCGCGAGCTCGGCGCTCGAGCGGCTCGCGTACGCGGGCTACGCGCTGCCCGGCGTGATCGTGGCACTCGGACTCATCTTCTTCGGCATCCGCTACCTGCCCTGGCTCTACAACACCGCGGGCATGATCGCGCTCGCCTACGTGGTGCGCTTTCTGCCCCAGGCGATGCAGTCGACCGGGTCGAGTCTTGCGCTCGTCTCGCCGAGGATCGATGAAGCCGCGCGGGTGGCCGGCCTCTCGCCGCTTGCGGTCATCGCGCGGGTCATCACGCCGCTCGTGCGCCCGGGAATGCTGGCAGGCGGCGCGCTTGTCTTCGTGAGCTCGATCAAGGAGCTGCCCGCGACGCTGCTGCTGCGCCCGGCCGGCTTCGACACGCTCGCGGTCAGGGTCTGGGTCGAGGCGAGCGAGTCGGTCTATTACCTTGCCGCGCCCGCGGCGCTGCTGATCGTGGCGTTCTCGGTGCTTCCGCTCAAGTGGCTGCTCGACCGGTACTAGGAGGATCTCGATGGCTGCGATAGTGCTCGACAACGTGAGCAAGACCTACCCCGGGACCACCACGCCCGCGGTCGACACGCTCTCGCTCACCATAGAGACCGGTAGCGTGGTGACGCTGCTCGGCCCGTCGGGCTGCGGCAAGACCACCACGCTCAGGCTCATCGCCGGGTTCGAACGGCCGGACGCGGGCACCATCACGATCGGTGAGGCCACCGTGGCCGGGTCGGGCGCATGGGTGCCGCCGGAGCGTCGCGGGGTGGGGATGGTCTTCCAGGAGCACGCGCTCTTCCCGCACCTGGACGTGGCGTCCAACGTCGGCTTCAACCTGCCAAAGGCCGGGCGCACCGCCCGCGTGGCCGAGGTCCTCGAGCTCGTGGACCTCGCCGGCTACGACCGCCGCATGCCCCACGAGCTTTCCGGCGGCCAGCAGCAGCGTGTCGCGCTCGCCCGCGCGCTCGCCGCCCGCCCGCTCGTGGTGCTCTTCGACGAGCCGTTCGCCAGTCTCGACGCCGATCTGCGCGTGCACATGCGCGCCGAGGTGCGGCGGATCCTTGCCGATGCCGGCACCACGGCGGTCTTCGTCTCGCACGACCAGTCCGATGCGCTGGCGATCTCGGACACCATCGTCGTGATGCGCGACGGCCACATCGAGCAGGTGGGCACGCCGCGCGAGATCTACCAGTTCCCGCACACGCGGTTCGTGGCCGAGTTCGTGGGCCGGACCAATCTGCTCTCCGGGCGCATCGGGGAGGACGGTGACTCGGTCATCACCGACATCGGGGTGGCGCCCTGCCGCCACACGCACGATCTGCCGCCCGGCACCCCGGTGACGGTCTCGGTGCGCGCCGACTCGCTCG
>SKKZ01000162.1 GCA_007123455.1 Coriobacteriia bacterium
CAAGCGTCAGACCGGCCGATACCGAGAGGCTGATCCAGCCGAGCGCCCATCCCCTGCGGCGTGGAGCGAAGGTCCTGGTTACCAGCGCCGGTCCGGCTGCAAACATCGCAGAGGCTCCGACGGCCTGTAGCACGCGGGCAGCGATCAGCCACCCGAGCGAGGGGGCCAGCGCACACAGTGCGGAGCCCGTCCCGAACACAAGAAAGCCCGAAACGTAGATACGCCTCAGCCCCAGTATGTCGCTCAGTCGACCCATCGTAAGGACGAGGGAAGCCGTGGTGAGGACGTAGGCGGTCGCGACCCAACCGGCCGCCGAGATGCGGGCGCCGAAGTCTGCTGCGATAGCAGGCAGGGCAATGTTCACGATGCTCGAGTCGAGCGGCGCGATGAACGTTCCGGCAACGAGAGTGATGAGCACGATCCGCTCATCGAGGGTGTGCTCTACGCAGGCGGGCGCTGCGTCTTTGTCCCCTCTCCTCGCCATGTTCCCCTTTCGGCCCCCGGATGTGGTCGTTACATGCAGTTTCCCACACCCGAACGGACCGTTCCGTTTCGGGCATACAATGTGCTGAGGAACGTAGCATATGCAAGACACGAACGCCCTTGAGAAAGGGCCGACTCACTGAGGTGGAATATGAGTTCTGAGCATCCCGAGAGCCCCGCGCCCCGCGCGCCTGATGATACAACTGCGCCGGCTGTGCCTCCCTCAACGGCGCCGCCGGTCGATTCGCCCGAGGCTGATGCCGAGCCGCGGCGAAGTGTCTCCCCCGGCGCTGTCGTCGCCATCTCCCTCGCCGTCGCACTGTTCACCGGTGCGATCGCAGGTGGCTTCGGCGGCTTCGCCGGTGCGTGGATCGCAACGCACGGGCGTGATGCGGGAGCCGCGACGGTGCGAGTTGTCCCGCCGGAGACCGACGAGCCGGTCGTAGCCGCCGCCGCAGCCGCACTACCGAGCGTGGTCAACATCGACGTCTCCGCATCCGTGACTTCCGACGACGCCGAAAGCCTGCCCGAGAGCCATCCTGGCATCCCGAGGCGTGGAAACGGCTCGGGTGTGGCATTCCTGTCGGCCGATGACGGCGGGACCTACATTTTGACCAACGCGCATGTTGTCGAGAACGCCGAGACGATCTTCGTAACCGGGATCGACCGCGAGCGAAGGGTGGCCGAACTCATCGGCGCGGACGCCGAAACGGACATCGCCGTCGTCAAGATCACAGCGGCGCTTGGCCAGATCGAGCTCGGTGACTCGGATGCCATTGACGTCGGCCAGTCGGCTACAGCCATCGGTTCGCCATTCGGCCTCTCGCACTCGGTGACCTCGGGAGTCATCTCGGCGATCGGGCGCTCGCTGCCGGGCGGAGCGGCCGGAATGCGCAGTATCTATCCGCTCGTAGACGTCATCCAGACCGATGCGGCCATCAACCCGGGTAACTCCGGCGGGGCACTCGTCGACCGCGCCGGTCGCCTCATCGGTGTGAACACCGCAATCTACTCTGACACGGGTGCGAGCGGCGGAATCGGCTTCGCCGTGCCGGTCAACACTGCGATTCGCATCGCGGAGCAGTTGATCGAGACCGGCGAGGCACAACACCCGTTCCTGGGTGTCGTCGGACAGGACGTCACGCCTGAGTTCGCGGCCACCGAGGGCCTCGCCGTGGACGAAGGTGCGTACGTCGTCGAGCCGATCGAGGGCACGAAAGCCGAGGAGGCCGGTATCGAGTCCGGTGACGTGATAGTGGCACTTGACGGCACGCCGATCCGCTCGATGGATGATTTGCTGCTCCAGGTCCGTCGTAACGCGATCGGAGAGCGTGTGACGCTCGAGATATACCGTGGCGACACGCTCATCGAGGTGGAGATGGAAGTCGGAATCAAGCCCGATCGCCTCGAGATGCCGGAGCCCCTGCCCCTTCCTGAGATGGACGAGCCGGAGTAGAGACGTCACACGAAGCGATTGCAGAGAAAGACCCCGCCCCGGCGGGGTCTTTCCGCTTCGCTGCGAAAGAGCATGGCGCGTGACGCAACGTCTACGAGGTGCGGGAGCGCAAACCGAAGAAGACGAGGATGCCCACTATGACCACGAGCCCGGCAATCAATATGCCGAGCAGCAGTCCGTTCCCGCTCTGCGCGCCGGGAACGGCGCGAGTGGCCGCAGCGGCCTCCTCGGACGACGTGTAGACCGCGTGCGTCACCGACGCCATGGTGGTCGTCGGAATCTCGACACCGGCGGCCTCGGCGAACTCCTCGCTACACGACCGGTAGTAAAGGGTGGCGCTGATGGTAAGGGGGCCTTCCGCCGGCATCGCAGCGTCCCAGACGTTCTCGACCGACTCGCGAGGCGGAATACGATCGTCGCTCTCTACCGCAACGGCGTTCCAGACATCCGCAGGCGAGTTGCCGTCGGCATCGCTGAACACCGTATGGAACTCCCGCTTCCCGATGAGCGTCTCCTGCCCGTCAGGTCCCGTTGCCACGACCTCGAGCCACATCCGGCGGACATCGGTGAGCCCGGTCGGGAGGTAATGGCCCGCGCCGATGTTGGTGATGCGCACGACTGCGGGGACCGTGGAGCCTCCCTCGACGATCTCAGGCGTCTCGAGCTCGACCTTCGCCGCCGCCTGGAGGCGCTCTTCGGCGAGCACGGCATCGCCTAGCCCGACATTGGCCCCGGCGAACGTCATCGTGTATATATGCTCGCGCTCCGGACCCCCCGCGGCGGCCACACCCGGGTTGGGCTTGGTCACGCCGGGACCCGGAGTCATGTGGCAGTCCTGGCAGGTGATTCCCTCATCGGCATACGGACTGGCGGCCCACTCGGTGTATGTCGATTCGAGGTCCAGGCCGTTGACCGGATGGTAGACGTTGTGGCAAGAGCCACAGAACTCCGCGCTTGTATGGAACTCGGAGTACGCCGTCGGGTGGAACGAGGAGACGGCATCGTCGAACTGGGCGCGCATCGTGCCGTCTGGCTCCACGACGATCGCGTTGTTGCCGATGCGCCCTTCCTCCCGACCGGTGATCTGATGGCAAAGGCTGCACGTCACACCTTCGCCGCCCTGGGGTGAGAACTCTCCAGTTGCGAACTCGCCGGCCATCATCGCGACAGCACCGTGACACGACTCGCAGAACGGGCCTATCGCGCCGTCGGTGTCCGCGTTCGCCTGCTCGAGTTTGTAGAGGTACAGGGGATCGGTGAGGGCCTTCGAATGCATCGTCTGCTCCCACTGCGCCACGAGCCCGCCGTGACAGCCACATGACGTGGACGGCAGGAACAAGTCGGCAGGATACTCGGGAAGTGCGACGGCTGCTGTGGAGGCGAGGGCTGCGAACGTCACCGCAAGGACGAACGCGCGAGCGAACATATTCTTCATTGTGCGGCGCTCCCTTCGAGCAGCAAACCGTGAACGGCATCCCGATGTGATTGTACTTCATAACGAGAGTGGACAGCCGCCTCCGGGGGCGTGACATAGGCGTAGATTTGGGCAAGTATCCCGGTACAGCATCGTTCGTCAGAGGGCCCCGCCTTCGAGAGGAGAGCGTTATGGTCGAGAAGTTTCGCTGTAAGGTATGTGGGTACTACCATGTCGGTCCGGCTCCCGACACTTGCCCCGTGTGCGGCGCATCGAAGCAGATGTTCGTGGAATACGACGGGCCCGGCGACCTCACGGGTACCAAGACCCTCGAGAACCTCAAGGCGGCTTTCGCCGGCGAGTCGCAGGCGAACCGTATGTACACGCTCTTCTCCCGCATCGCGGAGCTCGAGGGCTACCCGGATGCGAAGGCTGCGTTCGATCGGGCCAGAGAAGAAGAGACGGCCCACGCCCTCGGACACCTGGCCTATATGGGCGGGTTCGGCTCGACCGCAGAGAATCTCGGAAAAGCGATCGCCGGTGAGGACTACGAGTACGAGAGCATGTATCCCGAGTTCGCCGCTGCCGCCGAAGAAGAGGGCTTCGACGATATCGCGTTCTACTTCCGCTCGGTAGGGCGCTTCGAGAAAGAGCACCGCGAGGAGTACAGAGACGCAGCCGAGGGCGTCGGCGAGTAGCGTGACGGTCGACCCTCCGCCATCGATCGGAGTGGCGGCTCTGGACCGCCGCGGGCTTGAGGAGTGGCTCTCCGGACAGGACGAGCCCGGCTTCAGGGCGGGCCAGATCATTCGATGGCTCTACCAGCGTGGTGCCGCCTCCTACGACGAGATGACAGATCTGCCGGCCGGCCTGCGGGAGACACTCGCAGGCCGGCTACCGATCGTGCGGCCACTACTCGAGGCGCGCGAGACCTCGCAGGCCGACGGCACACGCCGTTACCTCTGGCGGTTGGCCGACGGCGTCACGGTCGAGAGCGTCGGCCTGCCCTCAAGCGACCGGCTCACGGTCTGCTTCTCGACACAGGCAGGATGCGCTATGGGATGCTCGTTCTGTGCGACCGGCGAGAACGGCCTGGTGCGCGACCTCGGCCCCGGAGAGATGGTCGACCAGGTGCGCCTCGTCGGTGAGGACTTCGGCCTGCGAATCACCAACGCCGTGGCGATGGGGCAGGGTGAGCCGTTCGCGAACTACGAGGCCACGCTCGGCGGCCTGCGTCTCATGAACGATCCCGACAGCCTCGGCATCGGTGCGCGACACCTCACCGTGTCTACCTGTGGCCTGATAGCCGGCATCGAGCGGTTCTCCTTCGAGGCCGAACAGTTCACGCTCGCAGTCTCGCTGCACTCGGCGATCCAGGAAACGCGCGATGCGCTCATGCCCGCCCTGCGCACACAGACGCTTCCCCGCCTGAGGCGCGCTTTGCAGCACTATGCCGAGCGGACCGGGCGGCGCCCGTCGCTCGAATACGCCCTCGTGGCGGGCGTCAACGATACCGCCGAAGAGTTGACCGCTCTGGCCCGCTTCTGCACCGGGCTGCTATGCCACGTCAACCTCATCCCGGTCAACCCGGTCGAGGCCACCGGACTCGATCGCCCGCCCGACGCACGGGTCGGCGCCTTCCTGAACGGTCTTGCAGCCGCCGGCGTGCCGGCGACCGTACGTGCCGAGCGGGGCACCGACATCGAGGCTGCGTGTGGCCAGCTCACCCAGC
>SKKZ01000169.1 GCA_007123455.1 Coriobacteriia bacterium
CCGGTGATCAGGCCCTGGGACATCGCGGACGTCAGGAACGTCAGCGAGACCACCAGGCCGATCGCGAGCATGACGAGACCGAACTTCAGCTTGCTCCCGAGGAGCTCCCTGATGGCCAGCATCGCTCTCCCTGTTGCCGGGGTGGACGCATCGATGATACCGGAAGCAGCTGACCGCCGGACCGTCCGTGACACCGGGCACCGCAGTCGCGGGCACCCGCCGATTCCGGAGCGCGGTCGCAGTATGATGCTTGCATGGAGCCCCGGGAGGTTGAGAGCCAGTACGAAGGGTGGTTGCGTGGCCGGTCGCCGGTGGCGCTCTACGTCCGCTGGTACCTGCGCCATCGCAGGCCGCGGGAGGCTGCCCGCATCTGGGAGCAGATAGGCAAGGGCATCTACCCGCGGGTCCTGGATGTCGGGTGTGCGGGGGGCTTCTACCTCCGCGACGCTCATGAGCGTGGACACGGGGGCGAGACCCTGGCTGGCGTCGACCTCAGCGAGACGCTGCTTGAGGAGGCGCGGCTTCGACTCGCCGGCATCTCTGACGACACGCACGTCGTGCTGGAGCGGGCCTCCGCTACCTCGCTACCCTTTCAGGGCGACGTCTTCGATGTCGTTGTCTCCAACGGCATGGTCAAGTACCTCGACGACGATGAGCTGGGCTGCTTCTTCGCCGAGGCTCGCAGGGTACTGGTGAGGGGAGGCCACCTCTGTATCGCCGAATTCGCCCGGCCGGTCGGGTGGGGCCGGATCATCGACCTTGACCGCATCGGCATTCCGACGGCTCATCTGCGCACGGGCGACCAGCTCGCGAACGCGTTGGCGCGAGCCGGCTTCATCGACGTGCGCTCGTTCGACGTCGATCGCATCCGTCGCATCCCCCTAACGTACGAAGGCGCAGCGGGGATCCGCTTGCATGGTGCCGCGTAGCCTTCACGTGCCGGGGCCGGCGTCGGTCGGATAGAATGCGACCGTATATGAAGCATCCTCACCCGATCGAGAGGGGTCGCTCGTGGAGCCGGTCAGGATCATCCCGTGTCTCGACATGAAGGACGGCCGGGTCGTCAAAGGGGTCCACTTCGTCGAGTTGCGCGATGCCGGGGACCCCGTGGAGAACGCCGCGTTCTATCGCGAGGCGGGCGCCGATGAAGTGGCGATGCTCGATATCGCGGCGACTCTCGAGGGCCGCAAGACGCGGATCGAGTGGGCGCGGGCGGTGGCCGGGACACTCGGCGATGTCCCGCTCACCGTCGGCGGTGGCATCAACGAGCTTGCCGACATCGAGGCGCTATTCGAGGTGGGAGTCGGCAAGGTCTCGATGAACAGCGCTGCTGTCGCCAGGCCCGAGTTCGTCTCGGAGGCGGCCGAGACGTACGGTTCCGCCCGGGTCATCGTCGCCATCGACGGCCGTCGTAACGCTGCGATGCCGTCCGGGTTCGAGGTCGTGGTGAGCGGGGGCCAGAAGCCGACCGGGCGCGACTGTGTCGAGTGGGCGCGTGAGTGTGAGTCGCTCGGCGCGGGGGAGATCCTGCCCACGAGCATGGATGGCGACGGGACGCTCGCCGGCTATGATCTGCCGTTCACGCGTGCGATCGCCGAGTCGGTGTCGCTCCCTGTGATCGCCTCGGGTGGCGCGGGAACGCTCGAGCACTTCTATGAGGGCGTGATCGAGGGCAAGGCGTCGGCGCTCCTTGCCGCATCGGTCTTTCATTTCCGCACCTTCACGGTCGGCGAGGTCAAGGCCTATCTGGCCGCTCAGGGTGTCCCGGTCAGGTCGTAGCGCCCAGGAGGTCACTTCCACGCACCGGTTCGTGTGCGGGTACCGGATGCCCCGGAGTGTCATGCGTTCGCCTCGGGTACACTCATCCCAGGTAGCACCTTTGTTTGTCGACCCGGACGACCGGTTAGGTGCGCATGGAAGTCGTACGCCCACATGACGAGGACGATCCCGGCGTCGATCCGGCAGCACCGGACGATGCGGCGCCGGATGATTCCGGCGTGCTCCAGTCACTCGTCGCGCTTGCAGCAGAAGGGCCGCTCTCTGACGATCTCGTGCCAAGAGCGCTCGAGCTCCTGGTCAGCCTGCTCGATCTGAGCGGCGCGACGCTCTCTCGCGTGCGCGAGCACGATGATGTGTTGCAGCTGGAACCCATCGCCTCGGCCGGCGCTCACGCCGCGTTTGCACGCGATATGTCGGCCCGCCCGCTCGAGTCGCTGGCCGATGTGGCGACGGCGGTCTCGGAGGGCAGGTCCGTCTTCGTCATCGACAGCCACGGTCCGGCGAGCGCGCCGGCGACAGAGACGGGCGTAGGGCGGTGGCGTTCGACAATATCGGCTCATGCGACCGGTGTGCTGCCTGTGCGTGCGTGGGGGTCGACGCTTGGCGTCCTCACCATCGAGTGGCCGGGCAGCCGGCATCTCGGAGAGCGCGAGCGCAGGCTGCTCGAGGCGGCTGCCGGGCTGATCGGGATGGTGCTGAGTCGGCTCGAAGAGGCGAAGAGCCCTCCCGATGCCGAGGCCGCGGCTCCAACCGGGGTCTCGACCGCGATCATGGGCGTGACAGCCGAAGGCGTCGTCGTGCCCCACTCCGATGATTCAGCCGAGGGTGTGTCTTCTGCACTCACGGTCTCGGTGGCGACCCGGTACGGCACGGACGTCGATGCCCCGATCTGGGACATCGCAGGTACCGTTCCGGGTGCTGTGGCGCTCTCCGTCGGCACGGCTGCTGCGGCACACGGCGGATCCGGCCCCCTTGCAGCCACTGCGGTAAGAGTACTCGGCACCTATGCGTCACAGGGTGTCACGCCGGCCGATGCACTCGTCTATCTCGGCCATGCGGTGCGGGCGACCGCGCAGCCCGGCGCCAGGGTCTCGGCACTCGCATGTTCTGTCGAGATGGGCGGGCCCGCCGTGACGGTCACGCTGGCGATGGCCGGTGCAGTCATGTGGATGCTACTCTCGGCCGACGGCCGGTTCTCGGTCGGCCCCCCGGAGCGGCCGTCGTTGAGCGCTGCGGGCACGTCGCCGCCCCGGAACCGGCATCTCTTGTTGCTGCCCGGAGACCGCCTGGTGCTCTTCGGCGGGCAGGTCGGCCCGGTTGACCAGGCGCGGGGCCGGACAGCGGTCAGGAAGGTGCTCGAGGAGGGCCCGGAGAGCGCTGTCGCGACCGGAAGGACCCTTCTCGGTATGCTCGAAGACCAGCGACATGCAGGGGTCGTTGCGGTCATCGAGGCGAAACGACCGCGATCGAACGCGTGATGAGGACGCGGAGACGCTCTGCGGGTAGAATCGACACGCGACACATCGCTATGATGCCGGGATAGATGAGAGCTTCCCGTAGACCTTCAAACGTGCACAGGGGAGCCGGGTCGGCCTCCCGGGTGAAAGGACTGACCACATGAAACAGGGACACGACGGCGGGCGCAACCAGAACAATTCCACCAACTCAGGGTCGGCCGATACAGTGCTGGAGCGCTGGAGTGAGATGGTGTCCGATAGCAGCACCATCGACCCGGCGCTCTACGCAGAGTATGACGTCAAAAGAGGCCTCCGCGATCTCACCGGCCATGGCGTCCTTGCCGGGCTGACGCACATCGGCGACGTCATCGGCTACCTGCCCGAGGGTGATGATTTCGTGCCCGCACCGGGGCAGCTGCTCTATCGCGGCATCGAGATCGCCGAACTCATCGACGGATTCACCAGCGAGAACCGTCATGGTTTCGAGGAGACCTGCTACCTTCTGCTCTTCGGTGAACTGCCGGAGCGGGAAGAACTCGAGATCTTCCGTGACCGCCTTGCGGTAGGACGTATCGTGCCGAGGCATTTCGTGAACGACGTGATTCTGCCGATGCCGAGTTCGGACATCATGAACGCTATGGCCAGAGGCGTGCTCTCCCTGTACGTACTGGACGAGGATCCTGACGACACATCGGTTCCGACGGTCCTGCGTCAGAGCATGCGACTCATCTCCGCCTTCCCGCTGCTGGCGGTGTACGCCTACCATGCCTCGGCGCACCGTTTCAAGAACCGCAGCCTGGTGATCCACCGTCCGGACACCAGTCTGTCGACTGCCGAGAACATCCTGCACATGCTGCGAAGCGACAGCGGCTACACGGAACTCGAGTCGGCCGTCCTCGACATGCTACTGGTGCTGCATGCGGAGCACGGCGGAGGCACAAACTCATCGTTCACCGCTCGCGTGGTCTCCTCCAGTGGGACGGACACGTATTCGACTATCGCCGCCGCACTCGGTTCGCTAAAAGGCCCCCGTCACGGTGGCGCGAACATCAAGGTCGTCCGGATGTTCGAAGAGCTAAAGGCCGAGGTGAAGGATTGGGAAGACGACGAGGAGATCAAGAAGTACCTCCTCCGCGTATTGAGCAAAGAAGCGTTCGACCGGTCCGGGCTCATCTACGGCATGGGTCACCCCGTCTACTCCGTGTCCGACCCCCGGACGCTCATCCTGCGCGAGTATGCCGAGCGCCTTGCCGGCGAGAAGAATCTCGAAGCCGAGTTCCGACTCCATTCGAAGGTCGAGACGCTCGCGCCTGAGGTGATCTCCGCCAGGAGGAAGATCTACAAGGGAGTCAGTGCCAACGTCGACTTCTACTCGGGGTTCGTCTACCGCATGCTCGACATCCCCGAGGAGCTGTTCACGCCGCTGTTCGCTGTCTCGAGGATCGTCGGGTGGTGCGCGCATCATCTCGAGGAGATCACGAGCGGGGGCAGGGTCATCAGGCCGGCCTACAAGAGCCTCTCATCGCGGCGGAACTACGTCTCGCTCGACAAGCGGTAGGTGCACATAGGGTCAATCGGCACGTCCGCACCCGGCTTCGTAGCGGCTCCTGCGTTTCAATCAGGCGACGAAACGGTCAGGCTCCGCGTGCAGTCCCGTGTCCGAAGAGCGCTCTGGGCAGAAGCATGTACACCCGGCAGCCGAGGCAGAATCCGACTATTCCCTCAAGAGCTGCGCATGCGAGCAGAATAGCGGCGACCACGGCGGCAGGGACCGCCAGGCCCGCGAGGGCCAGCAGTCCGGC
>SKKZ01000066.1 GCA_007123455.1 Coriobacteriia bacterium
CTGCTCGCCGCGGAGGCTGTCGCCGAACGCGTGAGAGTCGAGGCCTCCGCTCTGAAGGGCAGGTGCGAGCCCCGGGTTCTCGGTATCTCGAGGACCGGAGCGCGCTTCGACTGAATCACGTCGGCTGTTGACCGGATCATCACGGGTCGGGGAATATAGAGAGCACCGCCATCCGCGTCGCGTCCGCGACGAGCCACGCCCCGTGCGGAGGATTCCATGGAACAGCAGGGTGCCAGACCCGCACCACACATGTCCGGGTATTCCGGCCCTCCGGCCGCACCCGAGACCCGTGAACGCTCGAGTCCGGGATGGCGGTGGTTCATCGGTGCCGTCGTCGTGCTGCTGTTCTCGGCGTTCATCTGCTCGACCCTCACATACAGGGCGGCGTTCGATGGCCCGTCCACGCGATGGGTCACGGGAGATGCCGTCGCTCTGATCCATCTCGATGGCGTCATCGCCGGCACGGGTAGCGTCCATGCCGGGATCATCACGCCCGAGTACTTCGCGAACCAGATCGACCAGGCCGAAGCCGACCCGTCGGTCCGCGCGATCCTTCTGCGTGTCGACTCCCCGGGAGGGACTGTCGCCGCTTCGCAGGAGATAGCGATGGACCTCGAACGCGTGACGAAGCCCGTCGTCGTCAGCGTCGGCGACATCTGCGCTTCCGGGGCGTACATGGTCGCATCGCAGTGTGACGAGATCATCGCGACACCCACCTCTGCGATCGGCAGCATCGGTGTCATCGCCCAGATACCGAACGTCGCCGGTCTGCTCGACAGCCTCGGCATCGAGTTCACGACACTCACCGCCGGAGAGTACAAGGACGCGGGAAGCCCGTACCGCAGTCTTACCGAGACGGAGACCGCCCTGTTCGAGGAGTACATCGAAGTCCCGTACCGCGAGTTCATCCGCATCGTCGCCGAGGGCCGCTCGCTCTCCGAAGATGAGGTCGAGGAGATGGCGACCGGCTGGATCTGGTCCGGGATGGTCGCCCGGGAAATGGGACTCATCGATTCGATCGGCACGTACAACGACGCCCTCGACCGTGCCGGTGAGCTCGGCGGTATCGAGGGCAGGCCCCGGGTCGTCACCTATCGCGAGCCCGACTACACCGGGCTTCTGCGCAGTCTGATCGGGTTCGGCGCACAGCTCGAGCGCTTCGGCAGCTTCGATCCCGACGCCGACGCGATCCGACGGTCTCTTCCGCGTTAGGAGAGGTGAGGTCAACGTGAGCGAGAGCGCACCTTTCGTCGTCGCCCACATATCCGACTTGCACTGCGGGTCGAGATATCACATCCCGAGCCTCGCTACGCGCGTCGTCGACGAGCTCAACGAGCTGGGTCCGGATGCGGTGATAGTGACCGGTGACCTCACCGACATGGGGTTTCGCCAGGAGTTCAAGCAAGCGCAGCGTCTGCTCGACCGTATCGAGTGCAGCAACCGTCTCGTGCTGATGGGCAATCACGATGCGCGCAACGTCGGCGACGAGCATTTCACCGAGTTGTTCGGCGCGCGCAGCCGGGAACTCGTCACGGGCGGCATCCGTCTGCTCGGCCTCGATTCCTCCGAGCCCGATCTCGACAGCGGCCGCGTGGGACGCGAACGTTACAGATGGATCGAGGAGCGCTTCAGCGATCCCGACGAGTTCAAGGTCGTCTGCATGCATCATCACCTGGTTCCGGTGCCCGGGACCGGCCGCGAGCGCAACATCGTCTACGATGCCGGTGACCTGCTCCGCGTGCTCTCCACATGCGGGACCGACCTCGTGCTCTGCGGCCACAAGCACGTACCGAACGTATGGCGACTGGAAGATGTCCTTATCGTCAATGCCGGAACTGCGTGCTCGCACCGGCTGCGCGGGCGGGTGCGACCCTGCTACAACATCATCGAGATCTTCGACCGACAGCGCGTGCGCGTCCTGTTGAAGGAGCCGTTCGCGGGGGCGGAGTGTGTCGCCGATTTCCACGATGTCCACCGGCGCTACTGCCGCTGGCGGGCGGAAACCGGGGAGGTGACGGTGTGAGCCGGGTGGTTGCGCTCATCGACGGCGAACACTACCCGCCGGTCGTGAAGTTCGCGCTCGAGCAGCTCGCGTCCGACCATGAGATCGTGGCTGCGGCGTTCCTCGGCGGTACCGAGAAAGTCGACCTCGATGCGGGGCATGAGACGTACGGAGTGCCACTCGTGGTAGCGGAGACCGCCGAGCAGGCCGTCGCGACCGCCATCGAACGCTTCGCGCCGACGCTTGTCGTAGACCTGTCCGACGAGCCCGTCGTAACCTCGGCCGACCGGTTCCGCCTGGCAGGCGTCGCCCTTGCTCACGGCGTGGAGTATCGTGGCGCCGACTTCCACTTCTCGCCGCCGGCCACGGACCTGCGCACCACGACGCCGACACTCGGACTCATCGGCACCGGGAAGCGGGTGGGCAAGACCGCGATATCGGCGTACGTAGCGAGGCTTCTGAAGGCCCGGGAGCGTGACATCGTCGTGCTCGCCATGGGTCGCGGAGGTCCTGCCGAGCCCGAACTCATCAGGGGCGACAAGGTCGCACTCACCACGCCTGATCTGCTCGAACTTGCACGTCAGGGCAAGCACGCCTCGTCGGACAATTACGAGGATGCCGTGATGAGCAGGGTGACCACGGTCGGCTGCCGGCGTTGCGGCGGTGGCATGGCGGGTGAGACGTACTTCAGCAACGTGACCGAGGGGGCTCGACTTGCCGACTCGCTCGGCAAGGAGCTGCTCGTGCTCGAAGGCTCGGGCGCTGCGATCCCTCCGGTTCACGCGGATGCGACGGTGCTCGTGGTAGGCGCGGGCCGCGGGCTCACGTACGTGCGCGACTACTTCGGGCCATTCCGCCTCGGGCTGGCCGATGCGGTGGTGCTCGCGACCGCCGAGGAGCCCAACGCGACCGCCGAGGAGATCGCCGCGGTTCGCCACGCGGTCGAGAAGATCCGCCCCGGGCTCCCGGTGGTCGCGACCACGTTCAGGCCGGCACCTATCGAGCCGATCGACGGCGCACGCATCTTCTTCGCGACGACCGCGCCTGCAGCGGTGCTCGACAAGCTCAGCGAGCACCTGGAGCGCGAGCACGGATGCACCGTGGTGGGCGCGAGTCCACACCTTTCGAATCGCTCGCTACTGCGCCGCGACATGGCTGCCGCCGCAGGCGCCTACGACCTACTGCTCACGGAACTCAAAGCTGCCGCGATCGACGTGGTCGCATCCGCCGGCGAGGAGGCCGACGTACCAACGGTGCTCTGCGACAACATCCCCGTTCCCGTGGACGGCGGAGACCTGGACGGGGTCCTGCTCGAAGCGTCCCGCCTCGCGCTCGAACGCGGTTCGGCGAGAGGAGCCTGATCGTGGCACAGCCCGGCAAGGTCATCACGCTCTCGGACAAGCGTCACGGTCTACCGTTCTCCAAGGGGCTGCTTGCGCAGTCGTTCACCGCGACCGGACTGCCGCCGAGTACCGCTTACGAGGTCGCCCAGGCCATCCAGGACGACCTGCGCGAACGTGATGAGCTATCGATCACGATGGATCGCCTGAACGAGCTCGGGACGGGGTATCTCGAGCGAATGGCCGGTCCGGAGTATGCCGAGCGCTACCGGCACCTCGCGGAGCTCAGCAAGATCGACACGCCGGTGATCGTGCTGATCGGTGGAACCACCGGCGTGGGCAAGTCCACCATCGCCGCGGAGGTCGCTCACCGCCTCGGTATCACGCGCTTCGTTTCGACGGATTCCATTCGCGAGGTCATGCGTGGTATCTTTACCGAGGAACTCATGCCCGCGCTGCATGCGAGCGCGTTCGAAGCATGGCGCAGTCTCCGAGTTCCGGTACCCCATGGAGCCAACCCGGTCGTCGTCGGGTTCAGAGAGCAGGCGGCTGTCGTCTCGTCGGGCGTGAAGGCGCTTATCGAGCGGAGCATGAAAGAAGGCGTCAGCCTCGTCATCGAAGGTGTGCACCTTGTCCCGGGCTATATCAAACCGTCAGACTTTCCCGATGCCCGGGTCGTGCAGATCCTGATCGCTGTAGAGGACGAGGACGCTCACCGGAGCCACTTCTACATCCGTGAGGTGCAGACCGACGGCTTGAGGCCGTTCGAGCGTTACCGGTCGAACTTCGAGAACATTCGCATGCTGGGTCACTACATCGAAGACCAGGCCAAAGAGCACGACATCGAGATCATCTACAGCCACCAGCTCGATCGCACGGTGGCTGACACACTGGAGCATGTCGTAAACGACGTGCTCCTCGGCAAGTGAGATACGCCCGCCCGGGCGTCATGAAGAAGGAGGAAGGCCGATCGTGAAGTTCTTTTTGGACACGGCGAACATCGCCGAGATCGAAGAGGCAGCAAGCTGGGGAGCGCTTGCGGGGGTCACCACGAACCCGACCCTCTATGCCCGCGAGGGTGGCAAGCTGTCTGACTTCCACGCACATATCGTGAGGATCTGCGAGATCGTGGACGGCCCGGTCTCTGCGGAGACCGTAAGCCTGAAACGCGACGAGATCGTCGCCGAGGGAGTCGAGCTCGCCGCGCTACATGAGCACGTGGTGGTCAAGGTCCCCACGATGCCCGAGGGGCTCGCGGCGACCCGTGCGCTGTTTGAGCGCGGCATCAAGGTCAATATGACGCTCTGCTTCACGGTGCCGCAGGCGCTGCTCGCCGCGCGCGCCGGAGCCGCGTACATCTCGCCGTTCATCGGCCGCTTCGATGACATCTCCGAGGACGGCCTGGAGCATCTCGGCAACACCGTTGCGGCCATCAACAACTACGACTTCGGCCACGATGTCGAGATCATCGCCGCGAGCGTGCGCCATCCCGGACACGTTGTCGGCGCCGCGCTCCTCGGAGCCGACATCGCTACCGTTCCGTTCAAGATCCTGCAGCAGTGCGTCAAGCACCCGCTTACCGATCGTGGCCTGGAGTCGTTCCTGGCCGACTGGGAGAAGGTCAAGAACTCATGAGTGCCAGACCGCGCAAGCGGGGACGCCGCGGCGGCGGAGGGTCCCAACAGCAGC
>SKKZ01000005.1 GCA_007123455.1 Coriobacteriia bacterium
GGGCCGAATGCGATGTCCTCGCGAACCGTCGGGCAGATGAGTTGGTCGTTGGTGTGATGGAAGACCATTCCGATCTCGGGCTGGAACGCACCGGGGTTCACGGGCTGCCCGAAGACCTCGAGGCTTCCCGCTACCGGTGCGACGACACCACAGATGAGCATGAACAGCGTGGTCTTGCCGGCACCGTTGGGTCCGATGATGCCGACACGCTCTGTGGGCCCCACTCCGAGACCGATGTCCTCGAGCACGGGTTGCTGCCCGGGGTACCCGAACTCGACTCCGCTGACATGCACTGCCTTCATCGGTGAGTGGCTCCTCGTCCCGGGTGAGTTGTCATGTCCGCCCGGCCTACAGGAAGAACGCCTGCGTGACCACGAAGATCCCGGCGAGCGTGACACATGCCGCAAGGGCAGCGACGTCACCGGGTCCCGGAGCACGACGGGAGATATCGACGCGGGTGGCGCCGTAGCCGCGCAGCGTCATCGCCGCAAGCACTCGCTCGGCCTGCCAGTGGCTGCGCACCAGGAGTGAGCCGAAGATGTGCGCGGTCGTCTTGATCGAGCGTATCGACCCGAAGTGCGCGCCCCGCAGTCGCGCTGCCGTCCGAGCTCTGTGTAGGTCGTCTGCGAGCTGGAAGATGTAGCGGTAGGTGAAGAGCAGCATGTCGCCGAGGAGCTGCGGCAGTCCGAGCGAGCTCATCGCTCTCACCAGCGTCGGCATGGGCGTGGTCGCGAACAATACCGTGACGACGGTGATGATGCTGAAGAACCTCGCTGCGATGGAGATGAACGCCAGAGTGCCCTCAAGCCTGAGTGCAAGAGGACCGAGCTGCAGGAGGACCGTTTCGCCCGAGAACAAGGGCAGAACGACGGCCATTGCAAGCAGGAACACCCCGGGCACCTTCATGCGCGAAATCAGGTAGGACAGAGGGAGCGCGGTGAGGCGGTACGTTGCGAGTGCGGTGATCACCATCAGCGGCAGGAGGCGAAGGTCTCTGACTGCCGCAAAAGCGAACACGAGACAGAGCAGACCGATGAGCTTCACCCGGGTCTCCCACCCGCTCAACGAGTTGCTGCCCGGCGCCAGTGTCCTTGCCCTGTCCAGCATCACAGGCTCTCCTTCAAGAGGTCAGGCTGGACCCTCAGCAAGAATAGCACCACCATAGCCGTGAAGACGCCCTCGATCACCCCGAGCGGAATATGGGCCGCGAGCAGCCCGGTGACCGCTGCGCGTTCGACCGAGGCGTCGAGATACGCCGGCACGGTCGCGACGATGAGCAGGGCCGCGAGCAGAGCTCCGAGGGCCACCGCGACGAAGCTCCCCGCGAAGCCCAGTACGGCGTTGGGCACGCGGCTCGTCTCACCCAGAAGCCCTCGCAGGCGGAATATCGAGAAGGCCAGCAGTGCGGGTATGCCCATGAGACACGCGTTTACGCCGAGCATCGTGAGCCCGCCATGCTGGAACATGACTGCCTGGAAGAACAGGCCGACGAGGATCGCGGGGAAGGCATACCATCCGAGCACCACCCCCATGAGTCCCGAGAGCACGAGGTGCACGCTCGCCGGTGGGACGGGGATGTGGACGAGTGAGGCCATGAAGAACACCGCGGTGAGCAGTGACGCCTTTGGGATGCCCTGGCGCGGGTCAGAGTGCTTGCGCTCGATCTGACGCAATGAGAGCCAGGTCATGCCTCCTGCCGCTGCGAAGCCTCCGACCGCTACGGATACCGGCAGGATGCCGTCTGGGATGTGCATCAGGCGGCCCTCCGCTTGAAGTACAGCGCGGTACCGATAGCGCCCCAGCCGACAGCAGCTGCCATGAGCACTTTTTGAAGCGCCGTGAGACCGGTGCCGGTGGTTCCCGCTATGCCGGAGCCGTCAACCTCCAGCCGGATGATCTCGCCATGGCCCGCCTGGCGTACACGGACTTCCCAGGTCCCCGGACGGGCCGGGTCGGGAACGAAGTAGAAGCGCCCTTCTTCGTCGGCGGTGCCCTGCAGCCAGGGTTCGGCGGGGTCTCCCGGTGCGAATACCGTCACCTGCGCTCCGGACATCGGGTCGCCGCCGTCGAAAGACGCGACCACCTCTACCGCCTCCCGGGGCGTGACGGTCACGTCGACGCCGTGAGCCATGGCTGCCTGCACCGGCAAGACCGGGAGCAGGAATGCCATGGCTACGATGAGCGTCGTGATCCGTGCAATGTCCATGAGAGAACTACCGATCTAGGTCAAGGGCTCGGCGATGCAATGGCCCTCGCCAACGTGACCGAAATGGAGAAGGATCGCTTCCAGCTTGGCGTAGTCTCCGGCCTCGAGCGATTCTTCGAGGTCGGCCATGCTCATGTCGATTGCTCCGTCGGTCGCGAGTGCGGCAAGCGGGTCGAATCCGAGCGCGTCGACGTTCATCGGGTCGTCGGCGTCCTTGTCTGCCCGTCCGAAGAAGTGGTCGAAGTGGAAGGTCATCTCCATCTCGGCTTCCCCGGCAGGTTCGAGGATGCCCTTGCGGACGTCACCGACGTACTCACCGCCCTGGTACGCGATCTCGCGGTCGAAGCGCAATGTGAAATCGACGGACTCGCCGTCCTTCTCTGCCGTCCCGATGAAGATCATCGTGTATCCCTCGGCAGGTCCGGACCCTGCCCGCACTATGTTCCACGACAGCGCGTTGTAATGTCCCTCCAGGGCCTCCTGGACGGCTCCAACCGTTGCGGGGTCCGACCCGGGGTCTGCAAGGTCGACCGTGTGCTCGCCCGGGAGCCCGACCATGTGGTCGTACTCGATGCTCCAGCCGTCTTCGACGTCGTACGGGGGGTCGGTCTGGTAGGCGATAATGTCGGTGAGCGTCACGTACGCGTGCTCGAAGACGATGTCCCATCCGTCTTTCGAGCTCGTGCCTTCCCGGGCGTGCTCCTCCCCGTCAGCCACGAACACGAGTGTTCCCACCGGGATGTCGTCGTTGACCGGAGTCGTCGCCTGCGGATCGATAGGCTCCTCCGTCGCGCACCCGGCGAATACCAGCACACCTACGAGCAGAAGCGCGAGCATAGTGGTCAGACGGAACCGTCTCATGCCCATCGGGATACCCCCTTACCCGGCAACCGTGTGATAATGGTGCCATCGCGTAACACGTATTCGTATCTCGTGTTACCTTAGCGGGAAACCGCGTTCGAGTCTAGTGCCGCAGACCGTCGGCCGTCGTCGTCAGCGCCCGGTGAACCCGTCGAGCAGACCGGTCACCGTCTTTCCGGCGTCGCCGAAGAGGAGGATTGCGCGCGGCTCGTCGTAGAGAGGGTTTGGAACGCCCGAGTAGCCGGGCTTCTCGTCGAGGTTGCACACTATGACCGTCTTAGCCTCGTGCACTTTCAAGATCGGCATCCCCGAGATAGGTGTGTCCTCGACGGTGATCGCCGCGGGGTTCACGACGTCGCACGCTCCCACGACGATCACGACGTCGGTCGCGGAGAAGTCGTCGTTGATATCGTCCATCTCGAAGAGCTTTTCGTACTCGACCTCGGCTTCGGCGAGCAGTACATGCATGTGCCCGGGCATGCGACCTGCGACCGGGTGTACCGCGAAGCGCACGACCACACCGGCCTCCTCAAGCCGGGCCGCGAGTTCGGCCACGGTCTTCTGTGCCTGCGCGAGCGCCATGCCGTAGCCCGGGACGATGATCACCGACGTCGCCCCGGTGAGCGCCCGGCGCGCCCGGAGCGCCGGGGACTCCGGTGGCGTATCGGGCGTCGCGGCTTCCGGCGCAGGGGCGGCCTCCGGCTCCGGGCCGGAAGCGATTTCTTCGACAGGTGGCTCGGCCGGCGCGGCGCTTCCCCGCTGCGCCCCGGCCAGGATGCTGCCCACCCTCCGGTTCATCGCCCGTGCCATCACCAGGGTGAGAATCAGGCCCGAGGAGCCGACCATGGCGCCCGCAGCGATGAGCATTTGGTTGCCGACCGCCACTCCGACAAACGCAGCGGCAAGGCCCGAGCAGGTGTTGAGGAACGAGATGAGGACCGGCATGTCGGCGCCGCCGACCCTAACGGCGAAGAGCGCCCCGAGGGCGAGCGCGGCCACGGCGACCCCTGCGGTGAGTGCGGTCGCCGGGGCGTTGCCGGACCCGTTCGAAAGCACTGCGAGAGCCACCCCTGTCGCGATGAGCAGAAGCAGAAGGGCGTTGTGGCCCGGGAATACGGTGGGTTGCTGCCTGAACCACGCGGTGAGCTTGCCGCCGGCGACGATGCTACCCGCCAGCGTTGCACCGCCGACCACCAGCCCTACGTAGCCGAACACCTGGCTTGCTGCCGAGAGTTCCGCTCCCTGGCGGGTGAGCGTGACGAGAGAGACGAGGCATGCTGCCCCGCCGCCCGCGCCGTTCTGCAGCGCGACGAGCGCCGGGATGTGCGTCATGCTGATGCGAGCCGAGACCACATAACCGATTGCGCCACCGAGGAGGATCGCGGGTATCACGACCCACGAATATCCGAACGTGTAGCGATAGAAAAGGAGGGCGAGCGCGATGCCGAATGCGAGCGCGGCGGTGAGATTGCCGCTCCGGGCGCCCGCCGGCGTCCGGAACTGGGCGATGCCGCCGATGAAGATGACTATCACGGCCAGATCGACAAGCAGCTCCTGAAGACTCCCCATCAGCCCCCCGTTCGAGTTCCGCTAGCGCTTGAACATCCCGGTCATGCGGTCCGTCACCGCGAACCCGCCGATCAGGTTGAATGCCGCCAGTGCGACAGCGAGGCCGCCGAGCACGATCTCGACGGCTGAGAGGTCCGCGATGCCTGCCGGGGCCGCATCGGTCGAGAAGAGCAGCAGCGCACCGAGTATGGTGACGGCCGAGATGGCGTTGGTGAACGACATCAGCGGCGTGTGAAGGCGTTGCGGGACCCAGGAGATGAGCAGGTAGCTTACTGCCGAGGTGACCGCGAATATCCCGAGCATGAGTCCGATCTCACCCATGGGCCCAGCATCCTTTCATCGGAGAGACGCTTACGCCGGGATGCCCATCGCA
>SKKZ01000207.1 GCA_007123455.1 Coriobacteriia bacterium
AACGTCGCGTCCTGGGGCGTGGCGCGCACCGACCTCGAATGGTGTGGTGTCGCCATCGCCACCGGCCGCGACTTCCCCGATGCGCTGGGCGGCGGTGTACTCCAGGGCATCAGTGGTTCGGTGCTGCTCCTCTCGGACTCCCGTGCGCTCAGCCCCGAGCCGGGGAGTGCGATCGAGCTCAACCGGGACTGCATCGAGACCTTCGCCGTCCTCGGCGGCACGAAAGCCGTCAGCCACGAGGTCAGTAACACGGTCATAGAGATCCTGCACTAGGGGATCGGACCCGGCGGAACCGGCGGCGCGTTCACGGCGTGACGGTGCGCCTCGTCCTCCACACTGGTAGCATACGTGAGCGGGTCCGCACAGCGGCCCGCTGACGTTGTGTGAGGACGGGAGACCAGGTGCGCAAGCTCATCATCCAGATTCCCTGTTTCAACGAGGAGGAGACGCTCCCCATTACCCTTGCCGACCTTCCGCGGGAGGTCGCCGGGTTCGATGTGGTCGAGTGGCTCGTCATCGACGATGGGAGCACCGACAGCACGGTGGAGGTCGCTCTGGCCAACGGTGTCGACCACATCGTGCGCATGAAGCGCAACAGCGGCCTCGCCAAGGTCTTCATGGCCGGGCTCGATGCGTGCCTGAAGCGCGGTGCCGCTGTCATCGTCAACACCGATGCCGACAACCAGTACTGTGCCGATGACATCCCGGCACTGACCGCACCGGTACTCGCCGGACGCGCCGACATCGTGGTGGGTGCGCGGCCAATCTCGGAGATCCCGCACTTCAGCCCGATCAAGAAGATGTTGCAGCGGCTCGGCAGCTGGGCGGTCCGCGTGGCGAGCAACACCGAGATCCCGGATGCGCCGAGCGGCTTCAGAGCCATCTCGCGCGACGCGGCGCTGCGTCTCAACGTGCTCTCCGAGTACACGTATACCATCGAGACGATCATCCAGGCCGGGCGTGCCGGTATGGCTATCCAGAGCGTGCCGGTGCGGGTCAACGAGGACCTGCGACCCTCGCGTCTCGTGAAGAGCATCCCCTCGTACGTCAAACGCTCCCTCATCACCATCGCTCGCATCTTCATGACCTACAAGCCGCTGCGCTTCTTCATGGTGCCAGGGCTGGTGTTCTTCGGCGTGGGAGTGCTCGTGGGCCTGCGCTTCGTCTACTTCTTCGCCATCGGCGAGGGCGCCGGACACATCCAGTCACTCATACTGACTGCGATCCTACTGCTGGTCGGCGTACAGCTCGCTCTCTTCGGGCTGCTGGCCGAGCTGATCGGAAACAACCGCAAGATGCTCGAAGACGTACAGTCGCGCATTCGTCGCATGGACCTCGAGCGCTGCGAAGTCGATTCCCCGGAAGCACCTTAGCCGATGAGTCTGGCGGCCCGCATCGGCACCTCGCTGCGGCGCAGGAACCGGGAGCTGCAGTGGCTGTCGGTCGTGGCCGCTGTCGCGTTCGTCGCCTGGATCCTGCTCACGCGCGCCGAGGACCTGCGGGCGGCATTCTCGCTCACGCTGCCGCTGTTCGCACTGATCTCTGTGAGCGTGGTGGCGAGCTTCCTCGTCAACGGGATCGAGCTGCAGGTCCTTGCGGGCCGGTTCGGTAACCGCATCCCGCTCGGCGAGGCCCTCCTGCTCGGGCTCATGGTGAGCACGCTCAACTACCTGCCGATGAAGACCGGCACGATGCTCAACGGCGTGCTCATGAAGGTCCGCTACAAGGTGACTTTCGGACACTTCGGTGCGCTGGTCACCGGCAGCAGCGTCTTCTTCCTCTGGACCGCGACGGTCGCAGCGGGCCTCATGCTGCTCGTCGAGGCGGGTTCCTCGGCTACGGCAACCTTGTTGCTCGTGGCGCCCAACGTCGTGCTGGGGATGCTCATCGTCTGGGGCCGCCTGCATCCCGGCGGGTGGCTCGACGGCCACTCCTCCCGCATCGTGCGCTTCGTCGGGCGCGCCATCGACGGGCTGGGTCTCATCTTCTCCAGCGGCAGACTGCTCGCCATCGAACTCGCGATCAACATCGTACTCATCGGGTTGAACGCGCTGCGCATCATGTGGGCCTTCCAGGCACTCTCGGTGGACGTGAGCTTTGCCGCAGCCACCGTCGTCACCTCCGTCGGGGTCTTCGCCGGGCGGCTCTCGGTGATCCCCGGCGGCATCGGCTTCAAGGAAGGCGGTTCGGCGGCGGGTGCCGGTCTGGTCGGCATCGATGCCGGGCTCGGCCTGGCCGCTTCGGTCGTCGAGCGGGCGGTGAGCATCGTGTGGCTGCTCGTCCTCGGCGTGCCTGCTACTCTTTATCTGCAGCGCATCACCGGTATCGATCTCGCACGTGCCGAGGAACTGCGCACGGTGGCCCCGGAGGTCGCAGGAGGGGAGACGGCGTGATCGGGAAGATCGCAGAGCTGCTCACCGCGCGCGCCTGGAAGCCCGTCGATATCGATACGATCGTCGGACGCCACCATTACGCCTGCGTCGGCTACGCTACCGATGCCGACGTGCGGACCGCCGCCGCCTCGGGTGGCGCGGTGACCGCACTCCTGCTCCACCTGCTCGAGAGCGGCCGGGCTGACGGCGCACTCGTGTGCATGACCGCGGTCGAGGGCGGCTCGGTGCGAGCCCGGTACCATATCGCCACCACGCCTGCCGAGGTGCTCGCGGCGCGCGGCAGCACCTACGTGTTGGGCGACTTCGTCCACGACGCCATCCCGCTCATCGAGAGCTTCCCGGGTCGGCTGGCGGTCGTGGGGCTGCCCTGCGAGATCACCGCCCTTTCACGCCGGCCACAGCTGGCGGACAAGGTCGTGTGCCGCATCGCACTGTTCTGCGGGCATGCCACGCGTCCCGAGCTTGTCGACGCGCTTACCGAGCGGCTTGCCGATGAGGCCGGTAGCGAGCTCGTGTCGTTCCGGTTTCGCATGGGTGCGTGGCGTGGGCGGATGCACGCGGGCTTCGCTGACGGTACCACCATCGAGCGCCCCTCCTCGGCCTACCTGCTCTACCAGAACCTCTCGTACTTCATAGCGCGCAAGTGCCTGGCCTGTGGCGATCACTTCGGATACGACGCCGATGTGTGCGCAGGTGATCTGTGGAGTCACCGCTACAAGAGCGAACCGGTCAAGCACACCGCGCTCATCGCCAAGACGCCGTGCGGAGCGGAGGTCGTGCGCTCGGCCACGGACGGAGGCGCGCTCGTCGCGCGCGAGGTGCCCGTGACCGATGTACTCGACGGTCAGCGCCGCATCGCGCCGTTCCACCACAACGTGACCGCACGGCATCTGGCCGGCAAGCGGCTCGGGGTGACCCTGCCCGACCGCGGACAGCGGGTGCGCTGGCACGAGCGGCTCGCGGCCCGCATGGCGCTCAAGGCGTACCTCGAAAGCGGAGATATCGACGACGCTCGCCGACTGCTCGGCCGACCGCGGTGGCGCCTGAAGCTCAGGCTCTATCTGCAGAAGGGACTGGAGTCGCTCTCATGAGGCGCTACGCTATCATCGCCGCCACGGTGTGGGGCAACCGCGGAGCCGAGGCCATGCTCGAGACCACCGTCGGCCGGCTGCGCGACCGTGATCCCGATGCCGGGTTCGTCGTCTACTCCTACTACCCCGAGCGGGACCGGGCGCTCGTCGATGATCCGCGCGTGACCGTGCGTTCCTCGACACCGAAACACCTCGTGCTGGTGCTCTTTCCGTTCAGCCTCCTGCTCGCACCCTTCAACGCCCTCGGACTCGGTGTCCTTGCCGGCATCTTTCCCGCGTCCGTGCGCGACCTCGCCCGATGCGACGCGCTCATCGATCTGGCGGGCGTCTCCTTCATCGACGGCCGCGAGAAGTTCCTGCCCTTCAACGTGCTGACGATTCTGCCCGCGATGCTGCTCGGCGTTCCCGTCTTCAAGCTCGCCCAGGCGATGGGACCGTTTCGCTCGCCGGTCAACCGCGTCGCCGCAGGGATGCTGCGCCGATGCGCGCTCGTGGTGCCGCGCGGTGCGGTGACCGTGGAGAACCTGCACACGATCGGCTTCCCGGATTCGCGCATGCTGCCCGGTCCCGACGTCGCGTTCGCGTTCGAAGAGCATGACACGCTCTCGGCCGAGGGCGAAGCGGAGGTTGGTGCACTGCTGGCCCGCATCGAAGCGGCAGACGCGGCGGCCGGGGACGGCGCCTCACAGACCGTGGTCGGCATCTGTCCGAGCTCGGTGATCGCGGGCAAGGCGGTGCGCGAGGGGTGGGACTACCCCGGCTTCCTCGCACACGTCGCCGCAGGACTGCTTGCCGACGGCCACCAGGTGCTTCTGTTCCCGAACGCCACCAAGGCCGAGCGGCCCGACACCACGCGCAATAACGACCTGCCGGTCATCGCCGAGGTGGCCGATATGCTCGGAGCAGCCCCGGGTGGTACAGAGCGGCTCCATGTGGTGCGCGGTGACGTGAACGCGGCCGGGCTGCGCCGTCTCGTGGCCCGCTGCGGATGTGCCACCGTCTCGCGTTTCCACGCGATGGTGGGAGCGCTCGCGCTCGGCGTTCCCGTCCTCGTGCTCGGGTGGAGCCACAAGTACGCCGAGGTCATGGAGCAGTTCGGGATGGCCGAGTGGGCGTTCGACTACTCGGAGCACGACCCGGAGGCGTTCCTCGCCCGCACGCGTGAGCTCGTCGCTGCGCGCGAAGAGCTCTCGACGCTGATAGGAGAGGCGCTGCCCGCGGTGCACGCTGCCGCGCTCGCACAGTTCGACGCGGTCGTCGAGAGACTCGTCCGCGGTTAGGACCGCGAGCCTGTTGAACACGTTTCACTCCTGATTCTTTTCGACGTGCACTGACGCGTCGCCGAAGGAGGCGCGCTCTTTGCTAGTGGCTGTGGAGATGTTTTTTCACCCCCATCGTCGCTCAGTCATGGCGCCCCCCGTGCCGATTCAATGAGTATCGGCATCATCACTCGGATTGCGAGGCAATGTG
>SKKZ01000085.1 GCA_007123455.1 Coriobacteriia bacterium
CGGGGAACTCGGGGTCTGCAGGAGCGGCAGCCGCCGCTGCCGCAGCAGCGGCGCAGCATGCCCTGAGCGATTCGTCATCGAGCCGGTTGGTCGATGCGACGCCCTGGCGGTCGCCGAGGACTGCACGGACCGAGATGCGCGTGTCGACCTCGGTCACGTTCTGGTGGATCCGGTTCTCGGCAAAACGCGTGAGCGAGTCGTCGTGCGAGGCAACGAGCACCTCGGCTGCGTCAGCATGTGTCATCGCGACGACACGCGCGGCGAGCTCACGGGCGTCTCCGGTCGAGAGTCTGCTCATCGTCCCACCCCCACCTGGATGCCACGGAAGCGAGCGGGCGATGCTCCGTGGGCGACGTGGGCGACTTGCATCGGTTCTCCCTTACCGCAGTTAGGTAGCCCCCATACCTTCCAGTGCCCGGGCGAGCACACCGCGTCACACGAGTTCCAGAACTTCGGCGTGATGCCCGTGTAGTTCGGGTTCTTGATCATCCGCGTGCGTTTCCCCTTCTTGACCTCCCAGCCGATCTCGCACGCGAACTGGAAGTTCAGCCGCTTGTCATCGATCGACCACGAGTTGTTGGTCTCGACGTAGAGACCGTCATCCGTATCGGCGATGAGGTCGTCGAACGACCATTCGCCGGGCTCGAGCGAGACCGTCGTCATGCGGATAAGCGGGATGCGGTTCCACCCGTCGGCCCGCATGCACCCGTTGCTCCTCCGCGAAATCGACCGGGCACTCTCGCGAGACGTGAGGAAGCCGGTAAGCGTGCCCCGCGTGATGAGGTGGTCCCGCTGGGCGGGCACTCCCTCGTCATCGAAGCCGAAGCTACCGATGGAGCCGGGAACGGTGGCATCAGCGGTCACGGTGACGTGCTCGGAGCCGTACTTGAGCTGACCGAGGTCGGTCACCCCGAGAAAGGAGGTCCCGGCGAACGCGGCCTCGTCGCCGAGGACCCGGTCGAGTTCGGCAGGATGTCCGATGGACTCGTGCACCTGCAGGCCCAATTGGCTACCGTCGATGATAAGGTCGGTCACACCGGAGGGGCAGGGTGCGGCTTTGAGGAGAGCGGCCGCCTCCTCTGCGACGCGCGGCGCATGCCCCACCAGGTCGAAGCTGTGAATCACCTCGAATCCGCCCTGCAGCCAGTTGCCCCCGTGTGAGTTGGGATAGGAGCGCGTGAGCACCTCACTGCCCGAGATAGCGAGAGCGGAGATGCCACCTCCGGACTCGGTGTGACTCTGTTCGATGTAGCTGCCCTCGGACGAACCGAAGTACTTGTGTATCCGGTAGAAGCCGAGGTGAGCCTTGGTGATCGTGACGGCATCCTCCGCACGCATCGCAGCATCCGCATCGAGGAGCAGGGCGATCTTCTCCTCGAGTGAAACGGCGAACGGGTCTATCTCGCATGGCGCGGTCCACTGCGTGTCGTACTCTTCTACGGCTGCCAGGTTGATGGGCGCGCCGGCCACGAGCGCGCTTGCCCGCGCGATGGCGACCGCCTGCTGCCCGAGGCGCTCGGCGGACTCGATCGTGACCTCGGCAGAGGAGGCGAACCCCCACGACCCGTCCGCGATGACGCGCACGCCGATCCCGAAGGACTCGCCCGACTCGATGGCTTCGACACGCCCGTCGACGACCGAGACCTTCTCCTCACGGGTGTCGACGACTCTCGCATCCGCATAGCGCGCGCCTTTGACGAGAGCAGCGTTGATGGCCGCGAACACCAGGTCGCGCATCGATGTTCCCCCTTCGAAGCGGAGTGCCCCCCAGCACCCCGCCGTCAAGACACGGTTCACGAGTACATACGTGGTACGACGACGATACCAGAGCCCGTGGCGGGACAACACCCACCGCAGACCCTTGCCCGGCCTAGCGGTCGGCCGAGAACAGCGGCGTGAGATTCCCTCCACCCTGCGGTGGACCGACGCGCGGGACCCAGTCGTATCGGCGTGCGCCCGCGTAGTCCCTGCGTGCCGAGAGGCGGGCGAGCTTCACGAAGTCGCCGGTCCTCGGTGCGTGGATGAAGTAGTCAGCCCCCATGTAGATGCCCACGTGATAGATCGGTGAGCCGAAGAAGACAACGTCACCCGGTTGCAGGGCCGCAGGTGCGATCCTCTGGCCGAGAAGGAACTGGCTGCCCGAGTAGTGAGGCAGCCGAACGCCGTGCTGGCGGAAGACGTAGAGCACGAGTCCGGAGCAGTCAAAGCCCGAAGGGGTCGAGCCACCCCACAGATAGGGGACTCCGTGGTAGGCGAGCGCGGTCTCGATGGGGGAGCCGGGCTCGATGACGATGCCCGCTTCCGAGGCACCGGAGAGGACACTGCGGAGAAGCTCGTGTTCCTCGCTCTGGCGGCGGGACGCTTCTTCGTCGAGCAGTTCGAGCAGTTCGCCTTGTGCCTCGGCGAGCATCTCCTGGCGCTCCTGGATCCGGAGCATGATCTCGATCTGGCGGGCGCGCATCTCGAACTCGAGGCCTTCGGCTTCGGACTCCGCGTTCTTGAGCCGATCCGCGGTCTGCTCCACGAGCTCCTTCTGTGCGAGCAGGCTCTTGGCAACCTCGGCATCGGCCATTCCGAGTGTGTTGAGGAACTTCAGTCGCGCGAGGAAGTCGGAGAGCGACTTGGCTTCGAGGATCATCTCGATGGTGGCGAAGCTCCCGAGCTTGTAGATGCTCGATGCACGCTTACCGAGCAGTTCGTTCTGGATCTCATAGGCGTGCTCGGCGTTCACGAGATCGTCTTGAGCAACGGAGACCCGCTGCTTGGTGGAGTTGAGACGGTCGACGGCGGCGTTGTACTGCTCGGCAGCGATAGCCAGTTCACGGTCGAGGACGTCGAGCTGGGCCAGGAACTCGTCGAGGAGGGCCTGGCGGCGTGCGAGTTCCTCGCGGAAGCGAGCGGTCTCAGGGTCGACCGGCAGCTCGACGGCGTCACTCTCGTCATCGGTGGGTGGCGTGCGCGGGGCGTCGGCTCCAGGGGAAGGAGCCGGCTCGGGAGAGGGTGAGGGCGCCGGTGCAGGCGAGGGAGAGGGCGCCGGCGCAGGTGTGGGCGTCGAGGTCGTCTCGGCCATCGCGGTCATCGGCGCAGCAAGCAAAAGCACCGCTGAGAGAGCCAGCGAGCACGCACGATATGCAAACGAGGAGCCTGTCCCTGCGGTCATCCCGAGCCTTCCGTGCCGGTATCAGATCCGCTTGCTTTCTCGCTGCCCCATACCCGTCGCGCATGCAAGCGAATCCAAGTTGACAGTCTAGCACGAAACGAATGCAAACCCTAGGCCAAACCCGCTGGTGAGACGTGTCGCACACGAACTCCACAACTGCTCCCGCAACGGGTAAGTAGTAGAGGGGTCCCCAAGGAGCCCATCATCGGGAGGAGGACGGCACGATGCCTGAAGCCGGATGGTGTGACGGGTGCAAGGCGTATGTTTGGCTTGATGAGAGCGGTGGATGCGTGAACGGCCATGAGGCCTCGATGGTCTCCGGGGTCTACGAGGCCGAACCCGACCGTGATCTGCTCGAGGAGGCGCTCGAGTCCGCTGAGCGTGCGGCCGAGCGGGCGGGCGAAGCGGCGAAAGGGGCATGGGAAGAGGCGAGACCGCTGCTGAAGGATGCGGGAGCTACAGCGGAGAAAGCCGCCAACGAGCTTGCCGAAGGTCTGAAGCGGTTCGGAGAGGCCATAGCCGGGCGTACGCCGCGGGCCTCCGATCCGTCGCCGCCGCCACCGGAGCCGGAGGGCACTCCCGACGATAGCGAGAGCGGGTAGCGCGACACCATCTCGCACCAGAGCGCGCTGAGCGGTATTGTTGCATGAGAAGCAAACACTTCTGCATACATCATCGGAAGGGGCGCGCATGATCAAGGTGGCCGTGTGGGGGACGGGCATGATGGGGCAGGGGCTGTTGCGCTTCCTGCTCGACCGCCCGAACGACGTCGAACTTGTCGGTGCGATCGTCACCAATCCCGCCAAGGAGGGCAAGACCGTCGGCGAGCTGCTCGGCGACCGCGAGTGCGACGTGCGTATGACGACCGACTCGGCGGCCGTTCTGGCGCGCAGGCCCGATGTGGTGTGCATCTGCACGCAGAGTAACCTCGACGAGATCACCGATCAGGTCGAGCCGAGCATCCGTGCCGGGGTGAACGTACTTTGCATCGCCGAGACACTGGCCTACCCCTGGGCAACCGATTCCGGGTGGGCCGGGCATATTGACGCGATCGCGCGCGAACATGGCGTATCCGTCCTCGGTACCGGCGTGAATCCGGGTTTCATGCTCGATGCGCTCATCGTCATGTGGACCTCGATCTGCCTGCGGATCGACCGTATCGAGGCGCAGCGCGTCAACGACCTCTCCCCCTTCGGGCCAACGGTCATGGCGAGCCAGGGCGTCGGTACGACTGTCGAGGAGTTCGAGCGAGGGGTCGCCGACGGGACGATCGTCGGACACATCGGCTTCCAGGAGTCCATCCACCTCATCGCCCGTGCGCTCGGCTGGGAGATCGACGAGATCGTTGAGACCCGGGAGCCCATCGTGAGCACCGTCGAGCGCTCGACGCCCCACGTACGCGTGGCCCCGGGTGATGTCGCCGGCTGCCGGCACATCGGCCGCGGTTACAGCAGAGGCGAGTTGAAGATCGAGCTCGTGCATCCGCAGCAGATCCATCCGCACCTCGGGGGCGCGGATACCGGCGACTACATCCGCGTTGTTGGCGATCCCGAGGTCAATATGGCTAACACGCCCGAGATACCCGGTGGCAAGGGCACCTACGCGAGCACCGGCAACTACATTCCTCTCATCGTGCCCGCTCCGGCAGGGTTACTCACCGTGGTGGACCTCCCGTTGCCGCGCTTCTGGACGCCTACAGCATAGGAGGAGGCGGCCGAGATGACCCGGGAACGTTGTATGACCGGACAGTGGGTCGAGGTCGAGCGCGTCCTGCTCGAG
>SKKZ01000046.1 GCA_007123455.1 Coriobacteriia bacterium
ACCTGCTACCCGTTCAACTATGTTGGGAGCGCGCCGGACCGGTACATCCTCACGGCGGATCTGGTGACGGACTGACCGCTCGACAGGGCCACGGTCACGCTTCAGCGAGCCACTCCATGGCGTCTCCCGGCGAGGTGAAAGCGCTGACCTCGAAACCCCTCTCTTGGGCGCAGAGCGCGAAGAAGCCGGCGTGGTCGAATTGCTCGCGCGGAACAAGGACGGCTGTCTTTCGAGCAAAGGTCTTCGGGTGCTTGTGCATCTCGGCAGCCAAGTACCACAGATCGCTGACGGACATCCTCATCGTGGCGTCCCGAGTGTCCAGGATGATGTCGTAGTCGTGCTCCGGCGATGAACAGGCGGCGATCTCGATAAGCAGCTCCTTGCTGCGGTCGAGGTCGACCGTTCCCTCCGGGCTCGCCTGAATGAACTCGTGTGCGTGCACTAGCCGGATGTGTTTTGGCACTATGTCTCCGTCCGGGACTTCGGCACCTGAAGCCTGATGCATGGCTCTGCTGACTAGGTTGTACCCCAGGTGCCCGGTGTCGTCGCGCTAGCCGTTCTTCTCGTCCCAAGACCGTTAGGCGGGTTGCCCCCGCCTCGAGGCTTTGAATCCCTCGCTCTCCGCCAGAAAGAATCGACGACGCCCGCCCCTACGCCACCCCCGTGCGCTCCCGCCACATGACGTACGCGAGCGTGGCCACGAGCGATGCGGACATCAACACCTCGCCGAGGTTGATGATGAGGAACATCGGTCCATCCTCGCCAAGGAACTGGCCGAGCGGCACGAGCAGGGCGCCGAGGAGCATCCACGGCCAGCGGCCACGTGTTCGCACAGCGATGTAGATACCGGCGAGCAGGACCACGACGAGCATAGTCAGCGAGGGCGGGGGAGGCGTGAACAGGCGCCCCGCGTTGGTGTAGTAGAGCACGTCGGCTTCGCGCACGAGTTCGCCCTCGAAAGCCACGACTTCGTTGAGCAGCCCGACCACGACCATCGCTGCGTAGAGCACCCACGAGCCGATAGCGGCGATGCGCTCCCGACCCGCGAAGGCGCCGAACCTGGTGGCGAGCATCACGGAGGCGACTATCCACGATGGCGTGAAGAGGGCGTGCCCGACGAATCTCGGCACGGTGAGCGCTTCCAGTGCGGGCCCCGCTCCGATCGCGCTGCCGAGTCCGAGGATGAGATTGTCGTACCACACTGTCGCAATCGGCAGGAGCAGCATGAACGCCCCGGCGGTGCGGTCTTTGCGCCACAGCACGAACGCCCAGACCGCGAGCGCGGCCTGCAAGAAGCCGTAGATGATGTAGGCGAACGAGTAGAAGCCCATGAGACTCCCTGCTCCAGACGACGAATCGCAGTTCAAGGTAGCACATGGGCCACTCGCTCGCGTCTTGGGTACCAACCTATCAGCGGTCGTACGGAGGAGATGGTGCTGTCATGTCGGTCGAGAGTCCCGGGTACGAGGTGTTGCAGCGGGAGGGTTCGTTGGAGTTGCGCCGGTATAGCCCGTATCTGACCGCGAGCGTCAAGGCCCACGCGTCCGGTTACAACGAAGCGGCCTACGCCGGGTTCGGCCTGCTCGCCGACTACATCTTCGGCAACAACACCGAAGCGGGGAGCATAGCGATGACCGTTCCCGTCACGGCGAGCCGCTCGTCGGGCACCAAGATCGCGATGACTGCGCCCGTGACATCCGAGCGCGCCCGCAACGAGCAGTTGGAGACCGCGGCACCGCTCTGCACGGTGAACTGCGCCGGCGAGTACATCGTTCGCTTCACGATGCCCTCACGATTCGCCTCTGTGGACGATCTACCCCGGCCTAACGACTCCAGGGTGGTCCTCGAAGCCGTACCCGCGCATCTCGCCTCGGTCGCACGCTTCGGCGGTCGTCTCAACGATGAGGCAGTCGCCGTGGCGGTCGGGCAGCTTGAGGAGTGGATCGAGCGAGAGGGGCTCGTTGCGGCCGGCGAACCGGAGGTCGCCCAGTACGACGCTCCGTGGAAGCCCGGCTTCGCCCGGCGAAACGAAGTCCTCATTCCGGTGGAAGACAGCTCATAGCGCGGAGCCTCCCCGCTTGCGTGATCTCCGCACGAGCGCTTGCGTTATCAGTACGATGCCTGCGACGAGGATGCCGAGCGGGATCAAGGCCCACCAGTTCCAGTGTGGTGGCGCACCGCCGTAGGCCCCGAACCAGATGACAGGCAGGTAGAGAAGCGTGCGCACCGACTCGGACGCCGTGAACGCCTCCGGACCGCCGAACACGATCACGTAGCGCCCCGAGGACGCATAACCGTCGCCGGGCTCCACGCGCAGCTCGTACTCGACACCCGGTTCGAAAGCGATCTCCTGCTCGCCACCCTCCCAGAAGGTGGTGAGCGAGAACGGTTCCCACTCGGTCTTGCGCTCGGACAGACCAGGGTCTGCGATAGAGGCGACCTCGGTCTCGCCTGCGAGGAGTGTCAGCTCCGGGCGGAACCCGGCGTGCTCGTCACGTGCCGGCACGATGACGCCGATGGCTCGGGTCACGGGTTCCTCGACGGAGAACAGGTACGCGTCGTAGGTCTCGTCCGGAGCGAGATAGCCGTAGATGGCACGCGAGACCTCGGGCCCGTCGATCGCCATGGGCGTCCCGGGCGCTCCCCGTTCGAGAGCGGGGACGTGTGCGTGCGCCACCGCGCCGGATAGGGACAGTCCGGCGATGCAGGTGAGGAGAGCGAGTGTGACAGTGGTTGAGGGGGCTCGAAGTCTCATGTCGGGATGATACCCGCGGATATCAGACGGCACGCGGTTCGCTCGGTTGGTGGCATGAGCTCACGCCGCACGTCCTCGCGCAGATCCTACGACCCCGATCGCGAACTCGTCCGCTCCTTTGCGGTCGGGTGTGGCGTGCTGTTCGTGCTCTTTCTGATCGGGTGGGTCGTCATCGCGCTCTTCTGGCTCGGCTAGAGTGTCTCCATCACGTTCACGGATGTATCTCGAAGACCGCGGGCGGGTTACCCCCGTCTCGAGGGTTCGAGTCCCTCCCTCTCCGCCGTGGCAGCGGATGCCAACGCGTCGAGGGAGTGGGCGACGGTGCTGCCCGTCTCGACTCCGATGATGCTCTCCGACTCTACGAGCCGGATCGCTGCCCCGGTGGCCGTGCGTCTGGCGGTGTCGTTCGCGCTCATCGGACGATCTCCACGATGCGACCGCCTCGGAACGGCTCGCCGCTCTCGATACCCATCTCTCGCCATAGCGCCCCGGGTATGCCGATGTCGGCCACGTAGAGAGGTCTCACGTTTGCCAGCACTTCCTTTGGTAGAGCGAGCGTCAGGGTCGCCAAAGGCTCGACCGCTCCCTTGAACCCGTGGCCGGAAGGAAGGTCGAGGCAGACGGCACGGTGCGCGGATGCCCATGCGGCGAGCACGGCGGCTGGGCCACGCAGCGGCCCGCTGAGCCCGTAGCCGACGAGCGCGTCGATCGCGACGTCTCCGCCGGGGCGTTCCGTTGGCTCGATGCCCATCCGACGGAGTGTGACGAGGTGGTGGCAGACAGCCGCGCCGGGGCGTTCGGTCGCGAGCACCAGCTCGACCTCGCGGCCACGATTGATCAGATGGCGTGCGGCGCTGAGCCCACCGCCTCCGTTGTTGCCGCCGCCTGCGAGCACGGTGAGACGCCCCTTTGGGGCCAGGTGCATGACGAGGTCGGCGAGCGCTGCTCCCGCGTGCTCCATCATCTGCAGTAGCTCGATTCCGAACTCCTCGACGGCGAGTCGGTCGGCTTCGGCCATCTGCTCGACCGCAAGCCAGGGGAGTGCGGTCGCGTCTACCGACGGGTACAGAGGGGTGTTCGGTGCTTCGGTCACTCGGACCCCTCGATGATCTCGCGCATGCTGCGACCGTACGGCCAGAACTTGTCGCGCTCTCCCCGCTCCCAGGCGTCACGCATCTCGGGCGTGTCGATCTGCCAATCGGCCCGGTGTCTCATGCTGACCTCGCGGAGATCCTGGTGCAGCTCGCCGCGGGTCGGTCGGCCCCAGTACCAGTAGCCGTTGTAGACCTTGTAGATGATAAGCCCGGGCTCGAGGACGACGGTGTGCGGGATCATGACGTCGTTGACCGGGTCTGTGTACTCCTTGATGTCGAGGTCCTTCTGGATGATGCGCTTCGAATCGTGCAGGAATGTCCAGTGTGCACCCACGCCGAGTTTGAGCTCGTTGAGCTGAGTGATGTTGTCGCACGTAATGGTGACAATGCGCGCGTAGCCGACGTCGAGCCGGTCGTGGAACCAGACGAGCTCCTGCAGCTGCCGGCGGTCCTTCGGGCAGTAGTGCCCGCGAAGGAGCGTCAGGATCATCGGGTCAGCACCCTGCAACTCCGACAGCTTGTGGGGCTTGTTCTTATGATCGCGGAGCTCGTAGTCGGGGAATCTCGCCCCCGGAACGATACCGGCTCTCATGGGCACGCCTCTCTGTCGGAGTCGAGAGGTACATACCCGAGTCTTCACGGCGACGATACTCGCTGTGTTCTCTCGAGGGCTCGAATCCCTCCCTCTCCGCCGGATACGAACGTGACGACGCCCGCTCCTCGAAGGTGAGGGGTGGGCGTCTGCATGCCGGCGGGCGCAGGCCATCGCGAGCTGCACACTGAGGACGAGGGCGATCTGCGGATTGAACAGACTGCAGAATCGTTGTTGGGTAACTAGGAAGCACAGCTGGCACGCTGTTCGTCCGAGACATCATCTGCGGGTATAGACCTACACAAGCCGACCAAGAAGGAGGGTATCCCGATGGGTGACATCCTCAAGTGGCAGTACGACAGGCTGGTGAAGGAACTGCTCTTGTTGCAGGACCATCAGGCCGATCCCTCGTGTCCGTGCGATTCGGGCGGCGAGATGTGCGTGCGCAAGCATCTGATGAGTATCGAGGCGTACGCCGAGGAGACCATGTCGATGG
>SKKZ01000250.1 GCA_007123455.1 Coriobacteriia bacterium
ACGCATGCGCGAGGGGTTCGCCGAGATCGGACTCGGCCTTGGCGCGGACGGCGTCGAACGACTCGGCAGGCACTTCGTCCTGGAGTCCGGCAAGCACGTCGGTGACCTCGGGCGGAAGGATATCGAGACGCACAGAGAGGAACTGCCCGACCTTTATCATGAGGCCGCCCATACGCAGTGCCATCGCGCGGAAGCGCACCGCGTGGCGCGTGTATCGGCGCGTGCGGTTGCGCCGTGAAGGCCCGCCGAGGCCGAGGTAGGGCAGAAGGATGTCCCAGAAGATGATGCTCGCGGTCACGCGTGCCGAGAAGATGACTATGCGCCAGTACCGGACGCGGAGCTGCGATTCCTTCATCTGTCCTCCAGGAGTCCCGGGGACAACTGTATCACCGAGACGAGCCGGGGGCTTGCGAGGGGCGGACAAGGGATGCCCTGCCTTCCGATGAATGCTCGTCGTGCGGTCTGGGGAATCAACAACGAAGGACCTGCGAAGGAGGCGCTCATGAGACCCGCGATGCTTGGCGCGATACTGTTCGTGATCGCACTGCTTCTGGCTGCGGGATGGTTCTTTCTCGGCCCGGAGCTCTTCGAGCCCGAAGTGGTGCACTACTGGCCGCTCACCGGAGAGGTGGCGCCGGACGGCGACACCGTGCGTACCCGCATCGTATCGGTGAAGATCGACAACTCCTCGGCGGCCCGGCCCCAGGCGGGACTGGCCGATGCCGACGTGGTCTACGAGACGCTTGCCGAGGGAGGGATCCCCCGGCTCAACGCCCTGTTCCACTCGGCGCTGCCGCTGCGGGTCGGCCCGGTGCGCAGCGCACGCTTCTCCGACGCCTATCTCGTGCCCCAGTATGAAGCGCTCTTCGCATACTCCGGTGCGAGTTCGGCGGTGCGAGAACGCATCACCGCTGCCGGCATCGACGATCTCGGGATGGAGCGTCGTCCCGCGCTCTACGATCGTGATCCGGGCAGAGCGGCTCCGCACAACGTCTTCGCAAGTGTGGTCGAGATACAGGCTGCGGCCGCCGGCGAGGACTTCGCAACGGCGGTCGAGCCGCGACCGCTGCTCTTCGGTGAGATTCCCGAAACGCTGCCGGAGGCGCCCGCCGCTACCCGGGTGGCGGTTCCGTTCGCCGGAGGCAGCGACGTTCTCTGGACGTGGGACGAGGAGGTCCAAAGGTGGATGCGCGCGGTTGGAGGGCAGCCGCATGCTGACGAGGGAACGGCCGAGCCGTACTCGGCGGCCAACGTCGTCGTGATGTACGCCGAAGCGGCCGAGACCGGGTTCCGCGATGCTGCGGGGGCGGTGGTACTCGATATACAGCTTCTCGGCGCGGGCGACGCGGTGGTGTTGCGTGACGGGCGCCGGTACGATGTCCGGTGGACCTCCATACCGGAGATGCCACCGCGCTTCGAGGCCGCCGACGGCACCGAATTCCCGCTTGCGGTGGGCAGGACCTGGATCCAGGTCCTGCCTCCGGGTTATGACGTGATCATCGAGTAGAAGGAGTCACCGTGACCGATGTGCCCCGCTGTATGAGCACGCAGCACCCCGACAACGCGACCGTCCCCTTCTTCTCCGCCTCGGCCGTGCTGGCGGGGGAGGACGAGATACGGGAGGCCTTCTACGCCTACTCGCACCTCGGGTGCGACGAGCAGATGTGGGACGTCGAGGGCAAGGAGATCGACACCTACGTCGTCAAGAAGCTGCTCTCGTTCTATCCGGAGTTCTTCCGGGATCACGTGCTCGGTGAGGACGTGCGGCTCACGCTGCGCGTGCCCAACCCGACTGTGGAGACCGCCGAGGCGAAGGTGTTGCTCGAGACGCTCGAGAGCGTGCCGCGCTCGTACGACGCGGCGCGCCTGTTCTACGGGCGCGACGTGGCGCCGATCTTCGAGATCATCCTGCCGATGACGACCTCGGCACGGTGCATCGACCGCATCTACCGCTACTACGTCGACCACATCATCGGCAGGCAGAGCGTGCGTTTTCGCGACGACGACATCACGATCTCCGAATGGATCGGGGAGTTCAGGCCCGAGCGGATCGAGCTCATCCCGCTCTTCGAAGACGTTCCGTCGATGCTCAAGGCGGCCGACATCGTCGAGGAGTATCTGGCAGACAAGGACGTCGTCGACCAGCGGGTCTTCCTCGCGCGCTCGGACACGGCGATGAACTACGGCCTCGTCTCGGCCGCGCTCTCCAACAAGATGGCTCTGGCCCGCCTCGGGGAGCTGTCCGCGCGTAGCGGCGTGCGCATCCATCCGATCCTCGGCATGGGATCGGCACCGTTCCGCGGGGGGCTCTCGCCGCTCACCGCCGAGCGGGTCGGCGGCGAGTATCCGAGCGTCGTCACGTTCAGCATCCAGTCCGCGTTCAAGTTCGACCACGCTCCGGACCGGGTGCGGGCCGCGTGCGAATATCTCAAGGCACGCGAGATCGGTCCGCCCCGGCAGATCGACGAGGAGCGGGCACTTGCCATCATCGAGCGCTACAGCGACGCGTATCGCAAGCGGGTCGTCGAGTTGGCACCCCGCATCAACCAGATGGCGAAGCACGTCCCCGCGCGCAGGGCGCGCAAGCTGCACGTCGGCCTCTTCGGCTACGCGCGCGAACTCGGAGGCGTGACGCTTCCCCGGGCGATCTCGTTCACGTGTTCGCTCTACTCGCTCGGCTTGCCACCCGAGCTCATCGCGTTCGAGGCGCTCAGCGAGAGCGACCTGGTCTTCGTCGACGAGGTCTACCCTTCGTTCGGGGCGAAGGTGGCCGAAGCGTTGCGGTATGCCGATCCGGAGGGACCCCTGATGACCCCCGAGCTCCGGGAAGCGCTCGAGCGGGCCGGGTACGGCTTCTCTCCCGACGAGGAGCATCTCGAGATCGTCCGGCGCATGCGTGAGGCCATGGACCGGGGCGAGAGCGCGACCCTAGGCGACCTGGTTCTGAGGGCCGCACTGGCACGGCGCTTCCTCGGGTGAGCATGAAGACCTCCCTCTACATCGACGCCGACGCGTGCCCGGTCACCCGTGACGCGCTCACCGTTGCGCGCCGGCACAAGGCGCCGGCCGTACTCGTAGCCAACGCCACCCAGAACCTCTCGCGCTACGCCGACCGGCCGGGGGTCGAGTGCGTTCAGGTGAGCGGGGGACGTGACGCTGCCGATTTCGCGATCGTGGAGCGCCTGGTCGCGGGCGACGTCGTAGTCACCGGCGACATCGGGCTCGCGGCGATGGTGCTCGGCAAGGGAGCTCGCGCGATCAGCCCGCGCGGGCGCGTGTTCTCGGCGGCCACCATCGACATGGAGCTCGCCGTGCGCCACGCCGAGCAGCGCCACCGCCGGGCGGGGGGCCGCACGCGGGGGCCGAGCCCCTTCGAAGACGAGGACCGCGAACGGTTCGTCGCGGTCCTCGAACGCCACCTCTGCGAGCCGGGCGGCGCCTAATCGTCTTCGTTGTCCTCCTCGGGCGGCGGGGCCTTGCCGACCCAGATCGTGACCGTCGTGTCGCGTCTCACCCGCTGTCCGGGCAGCGGGTCTTGAGTCAGGACGACATCGTCGTCCGGGCTCACCTGGTAGTTGACTTGTACGCCCAGGCCTGCAGCCTGAAGGTCGCGGCGTGCCTGAGCTTCGCTTAGTTCGATGACGTCGGGTACCGTGACTTCGTCGCGACCCCTGGAGACTCTGATCGTTATCGTCGATCCGGCATCGAGCGAGACGCCACCCTCGGGACTCTGGCTGATGACCTGATCTCGCGCGACGGTGTCATGGAACTCCTCGGTGACGTTCACCCGGAAACCGGCGTCCTGGAGCACACTCGTGGCGTTGCCGCGCGGCTGTCCTACGACATCGGGAACGCGCACGAGCTGTGTGCCCCTGCTCACGATGATGGTGATGACGGTCTCGGGTGATGCCAGTTCACCCGCCTCGGGAGACTGGCGGAACACCTGGCCATCGGGTACATCACTGTTGTACTCGCGCTGGATGTCTATCTCGAATCCTGCATCGCGCACGACGCGCAAGGCATCGGACTCGGTCATCCCGACGACATCGGGTACCTCGGAGACGTCGGGTCCGATACTGACTACCAGCACGACCTCGGAGCCCTCGGGTGCCTCATCGCCCTCTTCCGGCGACTGCTCCATCACGAGCCCTTCCTCGAACTCTTCGCTCGTACGCTCCGTGATGGGTCCGACCACAAGCCCGGCCTCGTCAAGCACCTCGGAGGCCTCGTCGACGGTGAGTCCTATGACATCGGGGACTTCCACCGTGGGGACCTGCTCGAACACGCCCATCGCCCATGCGATGCCGAGGCCGGCCAGCAGCAGGACGACGACGCCGATGATCCACGGCCACGGGTTGCGCTTCTCAGGGACGGGCCGGACGCGGGAGCCTGCAGCGGCGGCCCCACCCACCGCAGGCATGACAGAGGTCTCGTCCATGCCGCCGGCAGCCATTGCGGCAGGTGCTTCGACGGCTGCCCCGGCGAGCACGCGCTTGAGATCGGCGCGCATCTCCTCGGCAGAAGAGTAGCGTGCGGAAGGGTCCTTCTGCAGCGCACGCATGATGACCGCTTCGAGCGCAGGAGGTATGTCAGGGTTGAGCTGACGCGGAGGGACCGGCTCTTCGTTGACCTGTTTGAGCGCCACCGCCACCGGCGTGTCCGCGTCGAACGGCAGCTTGCCGGTGGTGAGCTCGTAGAGCACGATGCCGAGCGAGTAGAGGTCACTTGCGGGACCGAGTGCACGGCCCTGGGCCTGCTCGGGGCTCACGTAGTGCGCCGTGCCGAGGACCGAGCCCGTCTGCGTCATCGTGGTGTTTCCCGCGCGGGCGATGCCGAAGTCCATGACCTTCACGGAGCCGTCGGGCGCGAGCACGATGTTGTGGGGCTTGATGTCGCGGTGGATGATGTCGTATCCATGCGCGACAGCGAGTGCGGAGCACACCTGGGATGCATACGCCGCGGCCTTCATCGGGTCAAGAGCGCCCTGCTCTTCGACGACCTCTTTCAGGTCGGTCCCGCGGACGTACTCCATTATGATGTAGTAGACCTCGTCGTCGCGACCCCAGTCGTAGATGTTGACGATGCTCGGGTGCGAGAGATTGGCGGCCGCCTGCGCTTCCTGGCGGAAACGCGCAACGAAGCCGGGATCGGCAGCATAGCGGGGGTGCAAGACCTTGACCGCAACGGTTCGCCCGAGGACCTCGTCGACCGCTTTGTAGACCTCGGCCATGCCGCCGGAGCCGATCTTCTCGGTCGCCCGGTATCTGCGTCCGAACACCAATTCTTCCACGTGGACTCCTGTAACTCTCGATGTGGCCGCTCGAGGCCCGACCATCCGGACTATTCTACCGTATCAGCGCCGTAGAGCCGTCTCCAGGACGGTGCGCGCGGCGGGTGCCGCGACCCGTCCGCCCGTGCCTGCGTTCTCAAGGACCACCGCGATCGCGACCCGGGGGCTTTCGGCCGGGGCGAAGGCGATGAACCATGCATGCGACTCGGCATCCTTGCCGGTCTCGGCGGTACCGGTCTTACCCGCGACCGCGACACCCGGGATCTGTGCCCGGGTCCCGGTTCCTGATGTGACGGTGTCGATCATGATGTCTTTCACCTGTGCCGCGGTGGCCGCATCGGTGGCCGTCGTCCACCTGCGGGGTTCGGTCGAGGTCAGGATCCGCCCCGCCCGGTCGGTGACTCGGCCCACGAAGTACGGCCGCATGACGACGCCGTCATTGGCAAGACCTGCCGAGACGAGCGCCATCTGAAGGGCGGTAGTCTGCGGTCCCGGAGGACTCTCGTGCTCACCGACGGGCTGCCCTACACCGGCCCACGCGGTTTCCCATGTCGTCATCTCGCCGGGCACGGGCATGAGCGAAGCGCGGGCAGGAGTCTCGACGGGAGGCACCCTGTTGAAACCGAAGCGCTCACTTTGGGCCACGAGCTCTTGCGGGCCGAGGTCGACCGCGAGTTGTCCGAACACCGTGTTGATCGAGCGCATCGTCGCGGAGCGCAGGTCGACGACCCCGTAGCTGCCGCCGCCGTAGTTGGTGACCGGGGCACCGCCGATCTCGAGCCGGCCGGGTCCGGTGTAGGTGGTCTCCGCACTTGCCATGCCGGTGCCGAGGGCACCGGTGAGCGTGACGATCTTGTAGGTTGAACCGGGAGGATAGAGGCTCTGTGCGGCGCGGTCGTAGAGCGGCGCAGACGCGTCGGCGACGAGCTCGTCCCACGCCGCGTCGATCGAGGCCGGGTCGTACGAGGGCGACGACGCCATGGCGAGTACCGCTCCCGTGCCCGGATCGACTGCGACGATCGCACCGCGATAACCCGCCAACGCCTGCTCGGCAGCGCGCTGGACCTCGCTGTCGATCGTGAGCCAGACGTCGTTGCCGGCGACCGGGAGGCCGGCGGCCGCCTCGATGGCGTCACGGAAGCTGCGGAAGACGCGCTGACCGGAGAGAGCATCGTTCATCGCCGACTCGATGCCTGCGCGTCCGTACGTGATGCTGTAGTAACCGACGGTGTGAGCCGCGAGCGCTCCCTGCGGATAACGCCGACGGTAGAACTCTCCGTCAGCGGTGGACTCGGCAAGCACCACCCCGTCGGCGGCGACGATCGCACCGCGCGGTGACCGGATCTCCTCGGCCAGGCCACGTGTGTTTGCGGGATGATTGTTGAGCGCGCGTGCCTGGATAACCTGGATCGACGTGAGGTTCACGATCAGCGCGATGAGCATCACCGAGAGAAGCGTTGCCGAGCGCGAGAGGCGTGTCGCAAGCGCCACCCTGCCGAGCACGCCCGGGGTGGCCGAAAGGGAGACGATCTCGCTGTCCCGGCCGGTCGCCGCGTCTCCCGCACGCAGCAGCAGGCCGAGGATCATGAAGTTGGCAAGGATCGATGAGCCTCCGTAGGAGACGAAGGGGAGCGTGATGCCGGTGAGCGGAATCAACCGGGTCACGCCGCCGATGATGACGAACGTCTGCAGCCCGACCGCTGCCACGAGTCCGGCTGCCGTGAACGCCGCCATGTCCGAGCGGGCACGGGCCGCGGTGGCCAGCCCACGCATGCAGAAGAGCAGGTAGGCGATGATGAGGGCGCCGCCGCCGAGCAAGCCGAGCTCCTCGCCGATGGCCGAAAAGATGAAATCGGTCTCGACGAAGGGGATTCGGCCCGGGAATCCCCGTCCGATGCCGACCCCGGTCATCTGTCCGGCGGCAAGCGCGAAGATGGACTGGACCAGCTGATAGCCGCGGCCCGCCGCATCGGCGAACGGATCGAGCCATATCTCTACACGCGTCTGGACATGCGCGAACATCGAGTATGCCGCCGTGGCGCCTGCGGCGAAGAGCACCAGTCCGACGATGACGTAACTGATACGTCCGGTCGCCACGTAGATCATGACGAGGAAGATCCCGAAGAACAGCAGGCTCGAGCCGAGATCTTTCTGGGAGACGAGTACGAACAGCGAGACCGCCCACATAAAGAGGAGCGGCCCGAGATGGCGCACCGCCGGCACGCCTACGCCGAGCACTTTGCGGGTCGACACCGACAGGACCTCGCGATTCTCCGCGAGGTAGGCGGCGAGAAAGAGCACTATCAGCACTTTGGCGACTTCGCCGGGTTGGAATGACATCCCGCCGATCCGGAGCCACAGCTGCGCACCGTTGATCTCGACGCCGATGATCGAAGGCAGCACCAGCAGGGTGAGGCCGACGAGCATGATCGTGTACTTGTAGCGTGCGATCCGCTCCAGCGAGGGCACCGCTATGAGTGTGCCGACCATTGCGGCCACGCCGACAAACAACCAGATGACCTGCTGTTCACCGGAGGCCGCGTCGAGGCGGGTCACATATGCGATGCCGATGCCGGAGAGCAGTGCCGTCAGGGGCAGCAACACGGGATCGGCGGCGGGCGCCAGGAAGCGCACGGCGATGTGGGCACCGAGGAAAGCCGCGATCAATCCGGCCGGCACCGTCAGGTCGCGCGGCGAGAAGGCCTCTGTGGCCTGGGCGGTGACGAGGCCGAAGATGAGCAGCACCACGGGCGCGGTTGCGAGCAGGAGGAGTAGCTCCGTGGAGCGCCTCGAGCGCATGACTTACGGTCCTTCCGGGGAGATGTCGGTTTCGCCGGAGCGCGCTTCGGCGATCGAGCGATACTGCTCGACGAGTGCGTTTGCCGCGTCCAGGTCTTCGACAGGTATACCCTGCCCGAGACGGCCTGCCGTCACTGGATCGAGCAGTCCGACGGTGATGGTCGTCTCATTCTCGAGCCAGCTGAGACTCACTCCGGCGAACTCACCGGGAACCCCACGGTACACGACGACGACGCCATCCTCGGCAACGAGGTAGGCCCGTTCCGATGCGTATCGATAGGTTCCCCATACGGCGATGCCGATGACGGCGGCGACCGCTAGCGTCCAGACCAGGACGGCGAGCCAGCCCCGGTGGGAGCGCGCCGGTGTGGTGCTGGCGCTCTCTCCCTCGATGTCGACGACGACTACCGATATGTTGTCGTGGCCCCCCGCCTCGTTCGCGGCGTCCACGAGCATACGCACGGCCATCTCCGGGTCACCGTATGCGCCGAGGACCTCGGCAATCCGCTCATCGGTGAGCATTCCCGTCAGGCCGTCCGAGCACAGCAGGAGCCGGTCTCCCGGAGATGCATCGACCTCGAAAGTGTCCGCGTACATGTTGGGGTCGGTACCGAGAGCCCGTGTGATGACGCTTCGATTCGGGTGGACACGAGACTCTTCCTCGGTGAGGGTGCCCTGCCGGATCATGTCCGCGACCATGGAGTGGTCGCCGGTGACGCGCTCGAGCACGTCGCCATGGAGCAGATAGGCCCGGCTGTCGCCGACGTGGGCCACAACGACACGGGTGCCCTCGACCATCGCCGCAGTGAGCGTGGTGCCCATACCCTCCCGGCCCCGGCCCTCCCGGGCGGCTGAGATGACCGCGCGATTCGCGGCCCGAACCGCGCGTCCGAGAGCCTTGGCGTCGGCGTGCGAGGGAGCCGCGTCGACGAGCGCCGAGACGGCTATCCCGCTTGCCACCTCTCCGGCCTCGTGGCCGCCGAGTCCGTCGGCCACCGCGAATAGCGGCGGCTCCATGAGCACAGAGTCCTCGTTGTGGGCACGCACGCGACCGACGTCGGTGAGTCCGGCGTACGGAGGTTTTCCCGGACGAGCCCTCATGCGCGTACTACTTTCAGGCGCACGGCACCAAGATCGATCATGTCACCCGTGGCGAGCGCGACAGGACGGGTGATGGGCGCGCCGTTGACGATCGTGCCGTTGGTGGAGTCCAGGTCTTCGATCACCGCTGTGCCGTCAGGCGAGGGCGTCACCCGGGCGTGCGTCGACGATATGAAGTCATCCGCGATGACGATGTCTGCGCCCGGGGAGCGGCCGACGACCACCGGCCCTGCGATAGGGACGCTCACGCCTTTGAGCTCGCGTGGCCCTTCGACGACTGCGAGAGCAAGGCGCGCCCCCGAAGCGGCAGGACCCGCAGCCCGAACGTATCCCAGGCCGGCGCGTACAGCCGCGAACAGGAACAGATAGAGCAACGCGAGAAGCACGAGTTTGCCGACGAGCAGGACGATATCGACCACGGTGCTACTCCCTCGGCTCGTGGTAGACGAGCTCACTTGCGCCGAGGGAGATCACGTCTCCGTCGCGCAAGCGCTCGTAGGTGACGCGATCACCGTTCAGGTATGTGCCGTTGGTCGAATCGAGATCCTCGATGGCCCATCCGGCGCCTTCACGTACGAACGCAGCGTGCTCTCGAGAGACGTTCGCGTCTGAGAGCTTGATGTCGCAGGAGGCGATTCTGCCGACGGTGACGCGCTCGCCCCCGAGTACGACGTCGTGCTCGACGCCACGCACCGTCACGGTCGTGACGGGGTGAGCTGAAGTGTCCCTGGGAGGAGGCGGCTGCGTGGCGGGCTTCATAGGCGGCGATGCCGGGGCCGGCGCTGACTCCCCGGCGAGTTCTTCGACGTCGGCCGGGCCCTCCGTGGCGGCCACGCGGAATCGGCCGAGGCGAAGGTCGTCGTGGGTGGTGAAGGTGATGACCGGCCGGGCCGTGAGCGTGTAGCCTCGCTCGGATGCGTGACCGGTGAGGAAGGTCGCGAGCTCACCCGCGAGCGTAGCGCGAAAACCGCCGATAGCCTCGTCATCCTGTTGCGAGAGAGCAACGGTGTAGGCATGCGGCACGTAGACCTTGCCGACGCCGACCGCACGCCGGTCATCCATGGCCTTGCCGAGAGCTTTGGCTATCTCGGCTGGTTGGACGGGGGAGCGAAAAGCCCCCGCGAAGAGACCTTCGACGGCCGAGGCGATGCGGTCTTCGAAATCGGAGAGGATACTCATGAGTCCGGTTTCCCGTCTGCCGGAAGGCTACTCCTCCTCGGCTCTGATCGGCGGTCCGGCCGCCACGACCAGCACCATCAGTATAGAGGAGGCTGCGACACGCAAAAGCAAGCCCTCTGATGACCACGTAACCGAGGCGTTTCCCTGGGAGGCGACGACATCAGCCAGTAGATACCCGCCGAGGAGCGCCACGGAGCCGAGAGCGATGCCGACGAGTGCCATGAGGCGCGAGGCCGAGCGGCAGCACAGCGACATCGTCACACCCGCCGCGGACCAGCCGAGGAGCACCGCAAGCGGCGCGGGCGTGGAGAGCAGCTCGCCGAACGCGGCCGAGGCGGCGATGACTCCCCAAGGGTTGAGCAGCATGGTCCACTCGACATCGGCGAAGGGCGCAGATCCACCGGATGCGGCGGACGCGGTCATCGTCAGAAGCGCGGCGAATGCGGAGATCCCGGCGGCCGGGAGTGGCGGGAGGACGAAGCCCGTCAGCAGCGGGGCAGAGGGAGATACGCGCGCCATCCCGAGGAGCGGACCGGCGAAGGAGGCGAGCCATCCCGCGCCGCGTCGCCCGAACGCCCACCAGACCACTGCGGCGATCACGAAGAGCGAGACACCGGCGAGTACCATGCCCTCGCGCACGATGCCGATGGAGAGGAGGGCCGTTCCGATCCCGAGCCCGAGGCCGGGGGCGAGCACGCCCGCGAGAGCCACGAGCGCGGCTACCGCGCCCACCGCCACGCTGCCGAGACCGAAAGGCGCAAGACCCGCCCACGCCAGCCAGGCGGCGAGCACCCCGCTCGCTCCGGCGGCGACGGGGTAGCCCCAGCGCGCCAGGCGATCCCATATGCCGATCTCCCAGGTGTCGTCCCTGTCGAACGATTCCTCACCACACACGTCCTCGACGAGCGCGGCAAGCGACCGGCGTCCGGCGTGAGAGTCTCCGAGATGGTCGAGCAGATGGTTCGCGAGGGAGCGGACACCCGGGTAGCGTTCGGTCGGGACGGGTGCGAGCGCGGTGAGAAGCACATCATCGAGTTCTGCCGGCAGGCGGGGGGCGAACTCCCGTGGCGCGGGGGGCTCCACGATCTCGGCCTTGAAGACGGCACCCTCCCAGGTCTCGGCGTAGTACGGGTTGGCGTCGGTGAGCATCTCGTAGACGAGCACGCCGAACGCCCAGACATCGGTGCTTTCGTCGAGCTCGTGACCGCGGATCTGCTCGAGCGGCATGTAGCCGGGCGTGCCACCGGCTCCGTGACCGTGCCCCGCCGCCGAGGAGAGCGCGGCGATGCCGAAGTCGGCGACCTTGACGCGTCCGTCGCGCGTGACCAGTACGTTGTCGGGTTTGATGTCCAGGTGGAGCACGCCGTTGTCGTGGGCGAACTCCAGCGCGTCGGCGACCGCCTCCACGACGGCTGCGGCCTCGTCGAGCGTGAGAGGACCATCGGAGGCCTGCATGAGGTCGCCTACGGTGGCACCGTCGACATGCTCCATGATGATGAACGCCTCATCGGCGTCCGTGTCCCACTCGTGGACGGTGACGATGCTCGGATGGTTGAGGAGTGCCGCGGTGCGGGCCTCGGCGAGTCCCGCAGGAGCGACCGGACGACCTGAGCGGTCGGCGGGGAAGGGAAGCCGCTTGATCGCGACCCGTCGTTGCATGCGGGTATCGTATGCGAGCACCACCGTGCCGTAGCCACCCTCGCCGAGGGTCTCCAGCGGACGGTATCTCTCCAGGATGAGCGGCTGCTCCATGGCTTCCCCCGACGCGTCGCGTACGCGCTCATTGTAGCGGTCGCTCAGGACGCAGGCGCTACCGGGATGCCATCTGGGCTTGCATGCGGCGCGCGAGCGCTACGATGACCGGGAGCATCATCGCACTGATTGCGAGCGCCACCACCAGCTCGAGCCAGACCTCCGAGACCGCTTCACCCATGACGGACACCTGCCATATCGGCTCGATGATCCAGTAGAGCGGGAAGAGCTTCGCGATCCACTGAGGCCAGCTCGGGAAGAGGTACCACAGCACCGGTGCGAACAGGATGACGCCTGCGCCCTTGATGATCCCGAACATCATCGTCGAGTCTTTCGACACGACACCTACGAGCAGACCGAGCATCGCGGTGAGGAGCGAGGCGATGAGCACCACGAGCATCACATCGAGCGGGCGGGAGCCGAGCGCCCCGTTGAGTGCGAGCGTCATCATCGCCATCACGAACGTGAGGCTCAGGCCGAGGAGCCACTTTGCCGCGAGCACCTCGCCCACCTTCACCGGTGTCACGAGAATCGCCATGAGCGTGCCCTTCTCCTTCTCCTCGACCATGCTCGAGCCGGGTACGGCTACGCCAGCGAGCACGAGCGCGTAGAAGACGATGATCGGCACGAGGCGCAGCGTGAGCGGCAGCCCCTCCTCACCGAAGCTCACGACCTCGACTTCCACCGGTGCGGTGCTGCCTTCGACCTCACGGATGGAGTCGAGCGCCGTGACCATGAGGATGATGCGGTTCGACGCGTGACTCTCCCCGCCGATGTAGAAGTCGAGCGGCGGCCGGGCGCCGTCACGCACGGCCTCGTCGAAGCCGGTCGGCAGCACCAGGCCCCCGTCGAGGTCGTTCGCCTCGACCTGGCGCTTGAGCTCCTCGGCATCGTCGAGCAGCGTGAGTTCGATGCCCTCGGCCGCCTCCATGGCCGCGGTGATCTCCGAGTTGCCCGCATCGACGATGCCCAGCCGCGGCTTGGGCTCGAAGAGCGACCCGAAAGCGAACTGGAAAAGCACCGTCAGCACGATCGGCAGCACGAGTGCGTAGAGGAAGAACGGCGAGCGGGGACCCATGGCGAAGTCCTTGCGCAGGACCTTCCATATCCGCGCGAGGCTCATAGCGACTCCACCTTTCGCTTCAGCGTGAACAGCCCGGCACCGTAGAGCACGGCGACCCATGCGAGTGCGAAGCCGAACGAGCGCCAGACGTCAGTCCAGCCTGCGTCGTAGATCGTGATGCCGACGAGTGCGTCGAGCACCGGGAACGTGGGGATGGCCTGCACCCACAGGGCCGCCGACCCCGGCCAGAGAACCGAGAAGGCCGGCAGGATGAGCGGGACGGTGAACGCCATCGCGTAGAAGAGCTGGCCTAGGAAGTCCTTGCCGGCCGATCCTACAATCATCGCCACCCCGTTGAACATCATCGAGCCGAGCAGCATGGTGATGAGGAGGAGCCACCAGTTCTCGGCGGTGAACGCCCCGACGAGCGCAAGCACGACGAGGCCCTGCGCGAGTGCCATGCCGGTCCCGAAGATCGACTTGGCTGCAAGCACGTCGGCGATGCGCGCGGGCGTGACGAGCACTGCGGTCACCGTGCGCTGTAGCACCTCGACCGATATGAGCGAGGCCATCGAGAACGTCTCGATGAGCAGGATCATGAACGCGAGCATCGGCACGAGCTTGTCACGGTAGGAGACCTGGTCGCCGGCTCGGTCGACACCGAGCACGATCGTGTCGTCGTCTGGCATCGTCACCGGCAGGTCCCGACCCGCGAGTTGGTAGGCGGCCTCGCGCACGAAGCTTGTCATGGCGTTCTCGATCTCGGCGGGCACGGCGGCGTCCGAGTAGACGGTGACCGTGACGCGCTCCGTGCCACCGACTACGTCTGCGATGAAGCCCTCCGGGAATGCGATGCCGATGTCGACGCTCAGGCGGCGTGCGTCCGCGGGCCGTGGGTCGCCGGCTTCAATGTCGCGAAGGACGATATCGCCGGCATCGGTCCGCCACGCCTCGAGCGAGCCTTCAATGACCGCAGTCATCTCGGCCACGTCGTCGAAGTTGACGAGGTCGACACCCTCGCTCTCCTCGGCCAGGTCTGTCTCTGCGATCTCGGCGAGCTGCTCCTCGGGCACGCCCATGGCGCGGAAGGTCTCGATGCCCTCGGCGATGAGGGTCTCGACGGGAGGCGAGACGGCGAGCGTGATCGTCTCGTCGACGCTGTCGGGCATGATCCAGAAGACCGCGAGCACGAACACGAGCGTGAGCAGCGTCAGGAACAGGTAGAGCTTGTCGCGTGAGTACGCGATCAGCTCCTTTTTGAGGAGCGCTCGGAGGATGGCGCCCCGGGAAACGGTGCGCTCCATCTACTCCAGCCCCCTGCCTGTCAGCTTGATGAATATCGCCTCGAGGGTAGCTTCTTCCGTGTGGATGGTCATGAGGTCGGGCGAGGACGCGAGCTCGGCGATTCTGGCCGACGAGCCCGGCTCATCGAGCGGGATGTGCTCCTCGCGCACACCTTCACCATCCCGCAGCCGGACCTTCACCGAGCGCTCGCCGTACTTGAGCTTGAGGTTCTCAGCGGTGTCGAGTGCGACGATCTCGCCTTCGTTGATGAAGGCGACGCGGTCGGAGAGCTGGTCGGCCTCGAACATGTCGTGCGTGGTGAGCAGGACGGCCGCACCGCGGTCGGCCTCCTCCTGGATGGTCGTGCGAATCTGGGCCGAGGTCACCGGGTCGAGTCCGTCGGTGGGCTCGTCGAGGAAGAGCACCGTGGGCTTGTTGATGAACGCGCGCGAGATCATCATTCGCTGCCGCATGCCCTTCGAGTAGCTGTGCACTCGGTCTTTCGCACGGTCCGCCAATCCTACCCGGCGCAGGACCTCCATCGCGTCGGGGTCCTTGATGCCGTAGAGCGATGCGAAGAAGTTCAGGTTCTCGAGCCCCGACATGTTGAGGTAGAGGTTCTTCTCCTCGAAGCACACGCCGATCTGTGCCTGTATCTCCGGGTCGTCCCGGCCGGTCTCCCTGCCGAGGATCTCGGCCCGCCCGCTCTTGGGCCTCATCTGTCCGGTGAGCACCTTGATCGTCGTCGACTTGCCCGCACCGTTGGGGCCGAGAAAGCCGAGGATCTCACCGGGCATGACCTCGAAGCTGACGTTCTTCACGGCCTCTATGTCGCCGTAGGAGAAGCTGAGGTCCTCCACCTTGATGGCGGGCTGCGTCATCGTCCTGTCCTTTCGTTGAATCGCTCCATGACGTTCTCGAACTCCCGCTCGAAGAAGGCGTATACATCGTGCATCTCCTCGAGCCGCTCGCACGCCGCGGGAGAGTCGATCACATCCATCGCCTCCTCGGTCACCTGCCGGATATAGGTCATCGCGGCGAACTTCCTGGCGAGGATGTCTCCCCAGACCCCTTTGATCATCCGGTAGTGCGCTTCCCGTGAGCCTCTCACCCGGTATCGTTCGACAAGGTCGGTGCCCACGAGGAACTGCATCGCGTTGCTCACCGAGGCCTTGCTGATGTCGAGCTCGTCGATCAGCTCGCTGGTCGAGAGCCCTTCACCGTCAGCCAGTGTCAGGGCCGCATAGACCTTGGCCATCCCGTGGGGGAACCCGACCTGCTCGAGCACTTGCGCGAGCTTGTCGAGCATGGCGGACCGGCGTTTCTCACGATCGTGAGTGCTCTCCACGTCTGCTCCTCCCGGTTGGGTGCAGCCAGAACATTTGTATCGTTCCCAACATTCAGAGATATCTAAACGTTACATCGGGATAATAGCATGTCGTCCCCCGGCGTCGATGATGTGGAGGCGCCGGTCACGACGGGCGGCTCGCGAAGACCGGGTGCACTTCCACGTTCGCGGCGTGTGGTGCTATCATCACTACTCGCGCTACGCGGGTGTGGCGGAACGGCAGACGCGCATGGTTCAGGTCCATGTGGGCTTAGGCCCGTGAAGGTTCAACTCCTTTCACCCGCACCATCGCCAACACACGAGGCCCCGGTGCTCCGGGGCCTCGCTGCGTCCCGCATCCGGTTTAAGAGGTCCCGGTTCCTCTCCGGGGGAGATGAGTTGCCTTAGCGGGTACAGTACTACCCAGGACGCTCGTTCGAAG
>SKKZ01000140.1 GCA_007123455.1 Coriobacteriia bacterium
ACTCGAACCTGGCCCCGAGCGACTGGAGGCCGCCGATATGCATGTCGACCTTACGTGAGCCGATGTTGCAGCCCCCGGGCATCGCCACACGTGCACGACCCAGGCGTGCGACGAGCGGGCCAAGCACGGCAATCGATGCACGCATCCGCGCGACGAGCTCGTAGGGCGCCTCGAACGATGTGACATCAGCGGCATCCACTGTGATGGTGTCGCCGTTTCTATGGACCGTCGCGCCGAGTCCCGCGACCACCTCGGCCATCGTCGCCACATCGCTGATGTCGGGCACGTTGCCGATGCGCGACTCACCTGAGGAGAGCAGCGCGGCCGCGATGAGCTTGAGTGCAGAGTTCTTCGCGCCCGCTACCCGGACCTTGCCGGACAACGGACGGCCTCCCCGTACGATGATGTGGTCCACGAGTCGATCGACCTCTCCCCGGGGATACTAGGTGACCCCCTACGGTAGTGTACGCCCTCGGGCGCCACAAGCGACGCCGAACAGCCGTAACCGGACGGTCATCCCGGTAAGACGACGGAGCGACAGGCTTCCATCACCTGTCGCCCCGTACGTGACCGGTAGACTTGAACCTATGAGCCCTTCTTGCCCGCAACGCTCAGCTGCGCCTCGCACCAGTTGAGATCGGCCACGCATGCGTCGATCTCACCCTCCTCATCGGGGGGCAGCTCGTCCATGCGGGCGCGCGCCTCGGCGAGCGCCTGGCGGGCGCGCTCGACATCGATCTGCGAAGACGCCGCAGCCTGGTCGGCCAGGATGATGACCTTGTCCTCGTGCACCTGGACGTATCCGCCGGAGATCGCAAACCATTCCACCTTGTCATCGCTGTGGATGACGCGGATCTCACCGGGCTTGAGCGCGCTCACGAGCGGGGCGTGCAGCGGCATGATGCCGATTTCGCCGTCGATCGTGGGCGCGACGACCATGCGCGCCTCGCTGCGGTAGACGACCTGTTCGGGCGTGACGATCTCGCACAGAAGCGTGCGCTCCATACCTGTTCCAGCTCCTTAGGCCGTCGCGGCCATCTGCTCGGCCTTCTCGAGGGCCTCCTCGATGGTGCCGACGTAGCGGAAGGCCTGCTCGGGGATGCTGTCATGAACACCCTCGACGATCTCGGAGAAGCCGCGGATGGTGTCCTCGAGCTTGACGTACTTCCCTGCCATCCCGGTGAACTGCTCGGCCACGAAGAACGGCTGGCTGAGGAACTGCTGGATCTTGCGCGCCCGGTTGACGGTGAGCTTGTCCTCCTCGGAAAGCTCGTCCATGCCGAGGATCGCGATGATGTCCTGCAGGTCCTTGTAACGCTGGAGCACCTGCTGCACCGCACGCGCAACACGATAGTGTTCGTCGCCGACGACCTCGGGTGTGAGCGCGCGCGAGGTGGATGCAAGCGGATCGACGGCGGGGTAGATGCCGAGCTCGGCGATGGAGCGCGACAGAACGGTCGTGGCATCGAGATGCGTGAACGCGGTGGCCGGCGCCGGGTCGGTGAGGTCGTCGGCCGGGACATAGATCGCCTGCACCGATGTGATCGAACCGTTCTTCGTCGAGGTGATGCGCTCCTGGAGCTCACCCATCTCGGTCGCGAGCGTAGGCTGGTAGCCGACCGCCGAGGGCATACGGCCGAGCAACGCCGACACCTCGGAACCCGCCTGCGTGAAGCGGAAGATGTTGTCGACGAAGAGCAGCACGTCCTGACCCTGGTCACGGAAGTACTCCGCGGCTGTAAGGCCGGCCAGACCGACACGCAGACGCGCACCGGGAGGCTCGTTCATCTGACCGTAGACAAGCACGGTCTTCTCGATGACGCCCGACTCGCTCATCTCCAGATAGAGGTCGGTGCCCTCACGGGTACGCTCGCCCACGCCGGTGAACACCGAAGTGCCGCCGTGCGCCATGGCGAGGTTGTTGATGAGTTCCATGATGATGACGGTCTTGCCGACGCCGGCACCGCCGAACAGGCCCGTCTTGCCGCCCTTGATGTAGGGCTCGAGCAGATCGACGACCTTGATGCCGGTCTCGAAGATCTCCGTCTCGGGCGCAAGGTCCTCGTATGCGGGAGGCTCACGGTGAATCGGGTAGTAGTCCTCGGCAGTGACATCTTCGCCACCGTCGATCGTTTCACCGAGGACGTTGTAGATACGGCCGAGAGTGGACGGACCGACCGGCATCTTCATCGGGCTGCCGGCATCGACCGCCTCCATGCCGCGGGTCAGGCCATCGGTCGACGACATCGCCACGGCACGGACCTGGTTGCCGGGAAGGTGCTGCTGCACCTCGGCCACCGTGGTCACGCGGCCGATGGGGCTGTCCGCGTCGACGGTGAGCGCGTTGTAGATCGCGGGCATCGCGTCCGGGGGGAACTCGACATCGAGCACCGGTCCGACGATCCTCACGACTCTTCCGACGTTCATAGACGTTTCCTTACCTTCTGTGGCTGCCATCTAATCCTCCAGTGCGGCCGCGCCGCCGACGATCTCGGCAATCTCATTGGTGATCGCGGCCTGACGCGCGCGGTTATAGCTGCGCGTGAGTGTGGTGATCATCTCCGATGCATTGTCCGTGGCGGCCTTCATCGCAGTACGCCGCGCGCCGTGCTCGGACGCGGCTGACTCCATGAGCGCCCTGAAGACCAATGTCTCTACGTAGGTCGGCAGAAGAAGCTCGAGGACGGCCTCGGGGCTGGGCTCGAACGTGTACTCGGCCCGCACGTCACTGCCCTCGGCGGCCTCGTCGACGACGCGGCGCTCGATCGGCAGCAACTGGTGGACCTCGGGCTTCTGCTCGGCAACGTTCTTGAAGCGGTTGAACGCGACGTAGACCGCGTCGACCTCCTCGTCCGAGTATGCCCCGATCACGTGCGATGCGATCGACTTGGCATCGGTGAACGTAGGCTTGTCGGAGAGATCGCGATAGGACGCGATCGGATCGATGCCGCGGTAGCGGAAGTAGCCCGCCGCCTTCTTGCCCACCGCAATGACATCGACCTGCACACCGGCTGCGGTCTCGTCGTGGATGATGTTCTCGGCCAGGCGCAGGATGTTGCTGTTGAACGCGCCGGCAAGGCCGCGGTCCGATGTCACCGCGATGACGACGATTCTCTGGCGCTTCTCGTGGGACTCGAGCAGCGGGTGCTCGGCACCCTTCGCATAGCGAGCGACGTTGCCGAGAACCTCCATCATCGAGAGCGCGTAGGGACGCGCGGCCTCGATGCGCTCCTGGGCCTTCTTGATCTTGGCGGTCGCGACCATCTCCATGGTGCGCGTGATCTGGCGCGTCGACTCGACACTCCCGATACGGTTCTTGATGTCGCGGAGGTTCGCCATGCTCGGTCCCCTAGCTTCCCGAGAAGGTCGAGGAGAACTCGTTGAGCGCCTCCGTCAGAGCGGCAGCGGTCTCATCCGAGAGCGTCTTCTCCTCGCGGATGGCAGTGCCGATCTCGGGATGAGCGTTGCCGACGAACTCCAGGAAACCGTCGCGGAAGCGCAGAATGTCTTCGACCTCGAGGTCATCGAGGAAGCCCTTCGTGCCCGCGAAGATCGCCATGACCTGCTGTTCGACGGGGAAGGGTACGTACTGTCCCTGCTTGAGGAGCTCGACGAGGCGCGCACCGCGGTTGAGCGTCTGCTGCGTGGACTTGTCGAGATCCGAGCCGAACTGGGCGAAGGCAGCGAGCTCGCGGTATTGCGCGAGGTCGAGGCGGAGCGAGCCGGCGACCTGCTTCATGGCCTTGATCTGCGCCGAGCCGCCGACGCGCGACACCGAGATGCCGACATTGATGGCAGGCCGCACGCCCTGGTAGAAGAGGTCGGTCTGCAGGAAGATCTGCCCGTCGGTGATCGAGATGACGTTCGTCGGGATGTACGCCGACACGTCACCGGCTTGTGTCTCGATGACCGGCAGCGCGGTGAGCGAGCCGGCGCCGTTGGCGTCGGAGAGCTTGACGGCGCGCTCGAGCAACCGGCTGTGCAGGTAGAAGACGTCACCCGGGTACGCCTCACGGCCCGGTGGGCGCCGCAGAGTGAGCGACATCTGACGGTACGCGACAGCCTGCTTCGAGAGGTCGTCGTAGATGCAGAGCACGTGGCGACCCGGATTGCTCTCGCTTGCGGGCTTGCCGTCGTCTCCGTTGTACATGAAGTACTCGCCCATCGCGCATCCGGCAAGCGGTGCGATGTACTGCAGCGGCGCAGGATCGGAGGCGGCCGCTGAGACGACGATCGTGTACTCCATGGCTCCGTAGCGCTCCAGCGTCTCGACGACGCCGGCGACCGTCGAGGCCTTCTGGCCGACGGCGACGTAGACACAGATGACGCCGGTGCCCTTCTGATTGATGATCGTGTCGAGCGCGACCGCCGTCTTGCCGGTCTGGCGGTCGCCGATGATGAGCTCACGCTGGCCGCGGCCGATGGGGATCATCGAGTCGATGGCCATGATGCCGGTCTGCATCGGCTCGTGGACCGGCTTGCGCTCGATGACGCCGGGCGCACGAAACTCCACTGGCCGATTGCCTTCGGCAGCGATGGGACCCTTGCCGTCGAGCGGCTCGCCGAGCGGGCTGACGATCCGGCCGAGCAAGCCCTTGCCCGAGGGAACCTCGACGGTGCGACCGGTGGTGCGCACGGTGTCGTTCTCTTTGATGGCCGTCACGTTGCCCATGAGCACGGCACCGACCTCGTTCTCGTCGAGGTTGAGGGCCATGCCGTAGACGACCGTGCCGCCCTCGCCGACGAACTCGAGGAGCTCGCCGGCCATAGCGCCACGCAATCCGTCGACACGGGCGATACCGTCGCCGATCTGCAGCACGGTACCGACCTCACGAACGTCGATCTCTGCT
>SKKZ01000034.1 GCA_007123455.1 Coriobacteriia bacterium
CAGAGTATTCCCGAAGCTACCATCACGCGGTACGCTCACGTCCCGAACGTGTGAGAGGGTGGCCATGCGAGAGACCATACGCTACGAGATCGTCAGCACCTCTCTCGGCAGGATGCTCATCGCAGCCAGCGAGCGGGGAGTCTGCGAGGCTTCATTCGGCGAGAGCGAGGTCGCGCTCCTCGCCGAGTGCTCGCACCGGTTCGCAGGTGCCGATGTTGTCGCTGCCGACAAACGCATGCGCGAACTTGCACGGACGGTGGCGGCCGCAGTCGAGGACCCACTGGATATCGCGGAGGTTCCGCTGGACCTGCGGGGCACGGTCTTTCAGCTTGCGGTGTGGGAAGCGCTGCGCGGTATCCCCCCGGGCAAGACCGTGTCCTACTCCGAACTCGCACGCGCTATCGGTCGCCCGACCGCCGTCCGGGCCGTAGCGGGAGCGTGCGGCGCCAATCCCGTTGCAGTCGTCGTGCCGTGTCACCGGGTGATCGGCGCCGATGGTTCGCTGACCGGGTACGCCTCGGGCCTCGAGCGCAAGCGAACGCTGCTCGAACGGGAGGGCGTGCTTTGAGGGCTATGCCGGGCTTGCCACACTACGTCTATCTGCCTCAACGATGAGGTCCACCGCCTGGTCAGCCGCATCGGCATAGGGCACGAGTACGATATCCGCTCCCTGCTCCTCGAGTTGTTCGATCTCCTCGGGCACGTGCGTCGTTACCACGATGCTACCGCTAAAACCCTGCCGGTGAAGCTCATCGAGGAGCACGCGGTTCACCTCGGCGGACGGAGTCGTGCTAACCACCCATTTCGCGCTTCCCAGAGGCAGGTTCGCTGTCAGCTCGGGGTCCTCCGCATCACCGTACTGGGTAGCAAGCCCCATCGCGCGCGCGTCGCGTACCGCAACGGGGTCGAAGTCCACACCCAGGACGTGCAACCCGCTGTCGGCCAGACCCCGACTGAGGTTCGAGCCGTATCGACCGAGACCGAACACGATCGCGTCGACACGAGAAGGTCCGGTCTCGCCTTCCTCTGCTGCAACCTCGCGCATGGGCAACTGTCGCTCAAACACGCGCAACACACCTGCAAGGCGATCATAGAGCGCATGCGAGTACAGGATCAGATAGGTCGACAGCCCGATCGTGATGATGCCGACCACGGTGATAAGACTGAGTGTCTCGGCTCCGATATGCCCGATAGTCACACCGAGGGCGGCGAAGATGAGAGAGAACTCGCTGATCTGCGCAACCGTCAGTCCGGCGAGAAGGCCCGTGCGTCTCCGGTAGCCCATGAACCCCATGATGGCCACGACGATGAGGGGGTTACCGATGAGCACGAACGCAGAGAGCACGATAGCCGGCCACACCTGATCGCCGAGCGACCCCACGTCGAGCTTCGCCCCGAGATGGATGAAGAAGAACAGCAGCAGGAAATCGCGGAGGCTCACCAGCCGCGCCGCGATCGTCTCCCGGAACCTCGTCGAGGCGAGAGAGACTCCCGCAAGGAACGCGCCCACCTCCTGGCTGAATCCGAGACCGTCACCGAGCGCCGCGAGCGAGATGGCCCACGCCACCGCGAACATGACAAGCAGCTCCGGAGAGCGAGCCAAACGCTCGAGCAGCGGTGGCAGAACGAATCTCATGAGCAACGCGATCACGAGTACAAACCCGACTCCGACAAGCAGTACTCGCAGCAACGCGTCGCGCAGTACGGCATCCTCTCCGCCAGAGAAGGCCGAGAGGACGATCATGACGATGACGACAGCAATATCCTGGACGATCAGGAATCCGACAGCGATACGTCCGTGAAGCGAATCGATCTCTCGCTTGTCGGAGAGCAGTTTGACGATGATGATCGTGCTCGAGAAGGTGAGCGCCACCGCCACGTATGCGGCAGCGACCACTTCCATGCCCAGAGCGAGGGCGATAAGAAAGCCGAATCCTGACGTAAAGGCGATCTGCCCGATTCCGGTCGCAAGTGCTACGGGACCGACACTGGATATCAGTCCGATGTCGAGCTTGAGGCCGACCACGAAGAGCAATACCGCGATACCGATGCTCGCAAGCAGCTCTATCTGGGTGTCAGCTGTCGACCAGCCGAGAACAGCTGGTCCGACGAAGAGGCCGGCCACGATATAGGAGATGATGAGTGGTTGCTTGAGCGCGCTGCCGAGCGCACCGAACACAGCCGCGATCGCAAGGATGGCTGCTATCTCATAGTAGACTGTCGCGAACTCGATGCTCAGCGCAGCTCCCGGAATCGATGGTTCTTAGCAGAAGTATATTCCCAGCTGCAGCCGCTAATCAGCACGTAAGCAGGCGATTCACTGCCTCTGTCACGTGAGGTTCGACCTCGAGTTCGGTGTCCTCGTGCAGCATCCGTGTCCCAGCGAGTATGATACCGCTCACGAAGCGCACGGTGACTTCATCATCTTTCGCGGTGAACTCGCCGTTCCGGATTCCCTCGCTGACGTACTCGCGGATCAAATCCGTATATGCATCGAGAAACGCCTGCTCACCTACCTGGTACCGCTGTACGGACTCGCTATCACGATTACGGCGCCACCAGTCACGCGTGAATTCGAAGACGATTCCGATGAGTCCCTCGATCTTCGACCCGCACGTGGAGTGGTCGGCGAGCTCAGCAGCGATGCGTCGTCTATTCTCCTCAGCCCGGCGCTCGATGATGTACTTGTAAATCTCTTCCTTGCTGTCGAAGTGGACGTAGATCGTCTTCTTCGAGATGCGCAGGTCTTTCGCGATGTCCTCGACGGCGGTCTTGCGGAAACCGAACTGCTCCAGGTGCGTCTCGAAGCTGTCAGCGATACGTTCGCGTGTGACGGCCATCTTGTGAGCGACCTCCGTTCTGTGTGAGTCGGCCGAGCTCTGAACTAGTAACCCAGTATCACGCTATTGGGAACGGCGGTCAACGCTGGTTTCCGACTTCCATCGCAGATAGGCAGCGCAGTGCAGAAACGGGAGCGGGCCGTTGCCGGGGGGATGACCCGGCAGCGGCCCGTTGGGGAGACGGAGTATGGCGAAGCTTAGAAAGCTGCGGCTATCAGCGCGAAGATCACCAGTGCCCCGACAGCAAGAAGTGCTCTCAGAGGATAGACCGCTCTCTCGCTGAAGCTGTCATCAAACATCTGGTCACCTCGTGACTTCCGGTCGGACACGTTCTTCAGCTAACACTATCCATCCGATTGAACCGTTAGTTCAATTGGCTGTTTCTTGATATTCATGTAAGTATTGCTTCATGTTGAACGTCACCCGCATGAAGATGCTCCGTGAAGTCGCAGCGCGGGGCGGTATAGCTGCTGCGGCCGATGCGCTCTACCTGTCGCCCTCGGCGGTCTCCCAGCAGATGGCGATACTCGAGCGCGAGGCAGGCACACCTCTCCTCGAGCGGCACGGTCGCGGCGTGCGCCTGACCGCAGCCGGCGAGAGCCTGGTGACCTACACCGACCGTGTTCTCGCCACGCTCGAAGAAGCGCAGGCCGAACTCGCGGATATCTCGGCAAGCATCGCCGGTACCCTCAACACGTGCGGCTTTCCCACAGCTGCGCGCGCACTCCTGGTACCGGCGCTCGCCCTGCTCCACGGGCGACACCCCCGCCTCCGGCTGCATATGAACGACCTCGAGCCGGAAGAGAGCATCCCCTTGCTGAAACGTGGCGAGATGGACATCATCATCTCCTACGGATACGACCGGCTACCCGAGCGGGAAGATCCGTCGATCGAGCGCCTGGCCCTCATGACCGAGCCTCACCACATCGCACTACCCATCGACCACCCTGAGGCGATGCACGGCGGACCCGTCAACCTCCAAGACCTCCGCGACGAGCAATGGGTGGTAGGTCGCGACGGATCGCCCTTCATGGATGTCATGCTCCGTATCGCCAACGAGTCCGGGTTCACCGCGCGCGTCGACCTGCACTCGAACGACTACCAGGTGATCCTTGCTGCCGTCGAGGCCGGGCTCGGCGTCGCCCTCGTCCCTCCGCTCGCACGATTCAGCACCTATCCGGGAGTCGTATTCCGCGATTGCGCCGACGTGGAGATCAACCGCCATGTCGTCGCTGTCATACGCAAAGGAAGCGCCCGCGCTCCGGCTATCGGAGCGGCACTCGCAGCGATTCGGGAGGTCGCCTTCGGGAAGTCTGGCTGAGCTAACCGAGCTGCTCCAGTAGCGAATCGATCCGTTCGGCCTCCTCACCGTCGGCATAGGGTCTCGCAGCCTCGAGTACCGCTCGCGCACGCGCACGCTCGCGGGATGCCGCGCCCATTCGGCCGCTGGCCGCGTATGCGTCGGCACGCACGGCGAGGACCTCGCCGAGCATCCGGGACCTGAGCACATCGGTCACGCCCCCTGCGGCGAGAAAGGTCGCGAGGCCCGCGCCGGTCATCGCATCTGCGAGTTCGGGGTCTGTCTCGACCAGCGCTGCGACCGCGTCACGCGCTGTCTCGAGGGCGTCGTCGGGACGATGCTCGCGAAGCGCGTGAACCATCGATTTGAGCATGGCTCCCGCCTGGGTTATCAGGCGCATGATGTAGTCGCGCTCGTACATACGATTCCTCGCACTGAGTTCGCGCTCGTTCCGGTTCGGCCCGCCCGCTCCAGGATAACGGAACTGTCGTATCCGAAGAGCACGCGAGCGGGTACACTGGTGCGTGCACACTCTGCCGGGAGTGAGAGGGGCATGTGGCCGATGCTGCGAGACTCGTTCATGCCTGATTCGGGTGAGCCGGAGGACCATGCACACCGGATGAGCTTTCTCCATGAGATCAGCTCGGTCGCCATATCCTCGCTCGATGCGCGCAAGATCG
>SKKZ01000262.1 GCA_007123455.1 Coriobacteriia bacterium
ATCAGGGCACCCGCGGCAATCGCCAACACATGGCCGATCAGTGCGGGGTCGAACGAGAGCACCGACAGGACCATGCCCGTCCCAGCCGTCATCAGGCCTGCACGTACCCATTGCAACGCCTTTGAGTGACGCCTTACCACCTTGGCCACCGCAGACCCCTCCCGTCGCGACAGCTACTTGGCTCAGTGTATACGAGCGGGTCCATCCTTGTCCGGGCTCCGTTCTATCGGGCATCTTGCCACACTCACCCTCGACCCACCTCCGATCACATTCGCCTTCCGGAGCTGCATATCCCAGCGGCCTTCCCGTACGATGTCTTCGGATCGCCTACCGGGAGGAGCGCAGTGGATCGCACCGTCATCGCCGCCCAGAACGTGAGTCGTATGTGCCTGGTGTGTGGGCAGGACAACCCCGCGAGTCTCAAGGCACGATTCTACGAGCTCGAAGACGGCGAGCTACTCGGCGTGTTCGCGCCGCTGAAGGAGCACCAGAGCTATCCCGGACGACTGCACGGAGGCATCTCCTCGGCGGTGCTCGACGAGACCATCGGTCGCGCGATAAGCATCGCCCAGCCGCAGGTCTGGGGAGTGACGGTGGAGCTGAACGTGCGGTTCCGCAAGCCCGTGCCCCTCGGCGCCGAGCTGCGGGCGATCGGCCGCATCACCAGTGACTCCAGTCGACTCTTCGAGGGTACGGGGGAGATCGTCCTCGCCGACGGGAGTATCGCGGCCGAGGCCTCGGGCCGTTACATGAAGATGCCGATCGAGCGCATCGCCGAAGGCGACTTCGAGCGCGAGTGGTTCGCCGACGAGCGTGACGTGCCCGACTCGGTCGACATCTGAGCCCTTCCATGGCTCGTCATGGCCCGACTCAGGCGCTACTCGTCGTCCGCGACTTCCGCGACTATCCCGTCGAGCTTGAAGATGAAGCGAACGTCACCGGTCGCGCCTTCGGGCTTGCCCAGGAAGGTGTCGAACTCCTCTGCCGCTCGCTCCATGAGACCGACCACGACCTCGCCGAGCGAGGACTCGTCGATACCCTCGGCAAGCCCGTCGGACATCGCCGTCAGGCCTTCGACCGTCCTGGAGATGCCGGGTAGTTCGGAGCCCTCGACCTGCCCTCCGTCACGAATGGCAAAGAGCGTCTCGCGCAGCCGGTCGAGCATCCCGGGCAGCTCCTCGAGCGGAGCAAGTGCATCCGCAGCGGTGCCGATGCCATCACCCACCTGATCGATTCCGCTCGCTACGTCGCCGAGTCCCGAGCGTGCCGAGGTCAGCCCCGGCAGCTGTCGGCCCTGGACCATCCCGCCGTCCCGAAGTGTGATCAGGGCCGCAGCAAGTGCATCGAACTGACCGGGCAGTCCTGCCAGCGGTGCAGCCCCCGCGGCGAGTGACTCGAGGGAGCCGATCAGCGGGGCGAGCCCATCCGAGACGCCCTGCAACCCGTCACGCGTGTCGGCAAGCCCGTACTCCATCCCCATCGCGGGGTCCCCGTCGCGCAGTGCCGAGAGCATACGGCCCTGCATCGACACGCCTGCCGCGAGCGCCGTCGTCGTGGCGTCCGGAGAGGCGGAGGCGAGCTCAGAAGCCCGGACCTCTATCTCGGCATTGGCCGCCCTGATGGCATCCAGGTAGATGATCTGTCCGTCGATCAGCGCGACGAGACCGTCTGCCCCGTCCTTGATCGCTGCGACGCCCGCAGCCAACTCGCTTAGTGCTGCCGGCATCTGCGCCACCGTACCGAACTCTTGTGCCTGGAGATTCCCGATCAGTCCGTCGAGGTACGAGATCTGGCCGTCGAGCAAAGCCGCAAGACCCTCCGCTCCCTGCGCCAGATCATCCGTGCCTCTTCTCAGCTGACCGAACTGCGCGCCCACACCACTGACCGCGGCGAACTCCGCCGGATCGATACCGCCGGCCACAGCGCCGAGAACCTCCCGGTGTCCCCTTGAGAGGCGGGCAAGTCCGTCAAGCCCGTCACGGAGCTCGGCAAGGTCGTCGGCGATAGAGAAGTCTGGCGAACCCGCCATCTTGGGGAACACGGAGACGACGATGGGCTCGATGGCGATGTCGACACCATCCATCTCGATCGAGATGGTCTCGGAAGGCTGAGGGAACGCCATAAACGTGTGGCTGACGGTCGAACCCGTGATCGTCATGATCTCGGCATCGCCGATGATGTTGCGGAAACGGGTTCCGTCCACGTCGATCTTGACGGGAGCGAGCATCGGCACCCAATACTCAACCTCTTCAGTACGGGTCAGGCCGTCAGCATCGAGATAGTCGACCGACTCCGTGACCGAGAGACGGTTGGTCACGGTCACCTCAATGCGCACGCGACCGGTGGAGCCCGCGAGTTCCGAAGGCTCGACCCGAAGACCGTCGAGGTAGTAGACGGCTTCCACGACCACCGGGAGCTCGCGCCCGGTGTCGGCGCGATAGAAGAAGTCGCGGCGGCCTTCCACATCGAGCGTCCACTCGACGCCAGCCTCGGTCAACACGGGCTCGACATCGTCTTCGAGAGGCTCGACCGCGGTGACCTCGCCCGGATCTTCGAGTGTCACCGTACCGTCCCCCTCGATGCGCAACCAGTCGACGATCACGACGTCACGGGGCACACCGGTCGCGTCGGCTACCACGTAGACGGTCTCGTCATCGTGAACGGCGAAACCGCTCGCGCCAAGGGTTCCGCTCTCCGCTGCCGCCGGCAGCGCCGAGACGACGACCGCCGTCACGAGGAGCGCGGCTACGAGCGAGGTGCGGACTTTGTGGGGTGATGCAGCGCGGGTACGCATGGGACTCTCACTTCCTCGACACTTTCGGCCAGCCGATGCTGGCACGCTCCAACACGGGTTGTGCAACGACGAGCAGCGGCGGCAGCAGAAACACCACGACGAAGAAGCTGATCACGGCTCCGCGCGCGATGAGCAGGGTGAGATCGGTGATGGTCGAGACGCTGCTCAGGAAGACCAGCCCGATGGTAGCGGCGAACATGGTGCTCGCACTCACGAGGATCGAGGGAGCAGCGCCCCCGAGTGCCTCACGCATCGCGCTCTCTCGGTCACCCTTAAGTCCGAGCTCTTCTTCGTAGCGGGTCGTCAGGATGATCGCGTAATCAACGGTCGCACCGAGCTGGATCGCCCCGATGGCAAGCGTTGCGATGAAGATGATCTCGCCCTCGCCGACCGCCGATAATCCCTGGTTGAAGAGGATCGCAAGCTGGATGCTGCCGAGCAGGAGGACGGGTATTGCGAGGGAACGGAAGACTACCGCCACGATAGCGGCGACGGCGGCGATCGATATCCAGTTCACGCGGCCGACGTCACCCCTCGAAGTATCCTCGAGGTCCCCGAAGAGCACACTCTGCCCCGTCACGTAGGCCTCGCCGGGATATGCGGCCGGGATCTCGCGCAACTCTGCGATGACATCGTCGGTCCGAGGATCGGCGAAGTCGAAGGGCACGTCGGCGCTCACGTACGTGTAGCCACGCTCGAAGAACGCATCGCGTGCCTCGTCGGGCAGGAATTCCTCGGGAATCAGTGGCGACACCACCTCGGTGAAGGACACGACACGCGACACTCCGGTCACATCGTCCGTTCGCCGGCTCAGCTGGTGGAGATCGGCGATCGCGCCGGTGTCCTCGGCAACGATGAAGAAGCTCTGCGCCCGATCGAACTCGTCCGCCAGACGCTCCGATGCCACCAGCGCGGGGAGGTCTTCGGGCAGCGCTTCGTCCAGGTCGTAACTGAGCTCGAGGCGGGAGTATCCCCACAGAGCCGGCACGAACGCCAGCAGGAACACGACGGTCATCGCTGGTGCGTGGCGGACGAGCCAGCCGCCGAGCCGATGGAAGTCGGGCAGGCGCACTCGGTGTGCGTAGCGGCGGATCGCCGCATCGAAGACAAGCAAGAGCGCCGGTAAGATGGTGAGCACCGCGATCACGGTGATGATCACGCCACGCGCAAGGGTGAAACCCATGTCGGCGCCGAATCCGAGCCGCATCGTCGCGAGCGCAAGGAATCCCGCGGTTGTCGTGAGAGCCGCTGCGATCACGGACCTGGCGGTGGAGGCGATTGCGACCGCCATCGCAGTATCGTTGTCCGAGCGGTTCCGCTCCTGCTCGTAGCGGTGATACAGGAAGAGCGCGTAGTCCATGGTGACCGCGAACTGCAGGGCAAGGACGATGACGCCCGTGAGGTACGAGATCTCCTGGCCGACGTAGAAGGACATGCCGAGGTTGTAGACGACGGCAAGTCCGATGGTGACCACGAAGAGCAACGGGACGATCACCGAGGGTACGGTCGCGAGCAGCGCCACCGAGACGAGGACGAGCGCGGCAACCGCGAACCTCGTCCGGTCGGAGTTGATCACGTCCTCGAGCTCGAGCTGCTCGGTGCCGGCGATGTAGTGCTCCTCCCCGGCCAGGATCTCGCGCATCTCTTCTACCGCAGATCGCGTCAGTGGATCGTTCGCACTCGCCGAGAAGCTCACCTGGAAGAATGTCGCCCCGTCCGCGAAGTAAGCGTCCGCGAGGTCTCCCTCCCAGAACTCACGGGGAACGGCGAAGTCGCCGTAGTCGTCGACCCATCCCACCTGCTCGATTCCCTCGACGTGCTCGACACGTTCGGTGATGCGCCTCACCTCGCGATCGGATGCACCGACGACCATCACCTGCGCGGTGTTCCCGAGCGAGAAGTCCTCGTTGAGAATCGTGAAGCCCTTGACCGAGTCGAGGTCCGACGGGAGATAGGAGAGCACGTCGTAGTTGATACTCGTGTTGAGCATGCCGAA
>SKKZ01000227.1 GCA_007123455.1 Coriobacteriia bacterium
CGCATCGAGCCCGGCCATGAAGACCTTGGCGAGGCCGCTGTTGCGCTTCATGCGCACGATGTGGTCGACACCGTTGGCCAGAGCGACCTCCACCGTGCTGTCGGTGCTCCCGTCGTCGATGACGAGCCACTCGACCACATCGAACCCGGCGACCTCCCGCGGAAGGTCGGCAAGGGTAATGGGGAGGGTCTCCTCCTCATTGAAACAGGGAATCTGGATGATAAGCTTGCGCACCTGGTCTCCCGTCCTCACACAACGTCAGCGGGCCGCTGTGCAGACCCGCTCACGTATGCTACCAGTGTGGAGGACGAGGCGCACCGTCACGCCGTGAACGCGCCGCCGGTTCCGCCGGGTCCATTCCTCTAGTGCAGGATCTCGATGACCGTGTTACTGACCTCGTGGCTGACGGCTTTCGTGCCGCCGAGGACGGCGAAGGTCTCGATGCAGTCCCGGTTGAGCTCGATCGCACTTCCCGGCTCGGGGCTGAGCGCACGGGGGTCCGAGAGGAGCAGAACCGAACCACTGATGCCCTGGAGCACGCCACCGCCCAGCGCATCGGGGAAGTCGCGGCCGGTGGCGATGGCGACACCACACCATTCGAGGTCGGTGCGCGCCACGCCCCAGGACGCGACGTTTTTCGAGGTCTCGTAGCGGTTAACGCCGGCGATGCGCTCGACGTTCGAATCTCCGTACTCACTGTCCAGGTAGCTCTCCACCATTGATGGTACGACGCCGGTGCCGCCGAGTATGACCACGCTTCTGACCTTATCACCCATAGTGGCCTTAGTAGCGTCGGAGAGTCCGCTACCCGGGTCGCTCAAGAAGAGTGGCCATCCTTGTGCGGCGGCGATCGGCGCGGCGGCAAGGGCATCGGGGAAGTTGCGCCCGGTCGCTACGAAGGCGGTGCCGTCGTATGCCGAGCCGAGTTCGACGATCACACGGGTAGCCACCCGGTCCGCTGTCTGATAGCGATCGGACCCGGAGATCCGCTCGACGTTCGCCGAGCCGAGTTGCCTCTTCAGTTCGGCCTCGACCTCACGGTTGACCGCGTGTGTCCCGCCGACTATCACCGCCTTGCTGGCCCCGAGACGCTCGATCTCGGCCGCAGTAGCAGCGGGCACCGTGCGACCCGTAAGCAGTATCGGCGCGTCGAGCGCTCCCGCCAGTGCTGTGCCGCCGAGCGCGTCCGGCCAGTTCAATCCTGTGGCGATGACGACACACTCCGAACCACCGGGGAACGCGAGTTCGGATGCTTCGACCGCCGTCTCCCAGCGGTTACTCCCCTCGACCCTCAGCGGCGCCTCGAGGGGATCGATGACAGAGAGCTCATATCGCACCGGTGACCGCCCGATCGGGCTGTCCTCGGCCAGTAAGTAGTATCGTCCGTCCGAGGGCGGCGTCCACATCTCGGTCCTAGTGCCTGCGAACACCTGGAGCAGTCGCCCTGAGGAGTCGTACAACTCGGTCCTCACGCCCGGCGAGGAGATCTCGAGCTCCACTCCCCTGCGTGCATCGAAGTACACGCTGTCCAGGGCGCCATCGTAGGCGAAGGCGCGAGAGAGCGTCTGGCCGACGATGAGCCGACTCGAATCCTCGGCGTGAAGGAAGCCGGGGATGTCGCCGCCCTCCATAGACACGAACTGCGTACGGTACGTCACCGTCCTCGGCGTACTGCGCCCTTTGACGTACACCGAGAGTGTCACGTCGAAGACGTCGCCTCGCCGGTAGGTCACGGTACCCGGGTCGGGCCGGAACACGAACACGTTGGGCACACCCATCCAGCGGAAGTCCGTGCTGAAGTAGTGGCCGGACGTATTCGTGTGATTCGAGCCGAAGCTCCACGTGCGCCCGTCGGCAACACGCCTCAACGTCACGGTGTGCTTCGTGGACCCTTGGTCGATGTCGAACACCTCGGGGTTGAGAGTGATCGACCACGGGGTCTGGTTGCAGAACATCTCGACCGGAAACGCACCTGCCGAAGGCCACGTGATCGCAGAGTAGCTTACATCGCCGGCAGGCCGTGAGCGATCGAACGCGTACGTGGTGACCCAGCCATCGGCATAGCCCATGCCGGTGACCTGCATCGTCGGATTGAGCAGCCAGCGACGATGCCCCACCGCACGCAGGTTGCCTTCGCTGCTGTTGTCGTTCAAGCAGCGGCCCTGGAACGTGGCGAGCGTTGAGTGACCGAAGCCGATATTGCTGGAGCGCGCGGAATCGTATCCGGCGTCGAAGAAACTCTGTGTCATGTCGGAGGGCTTTGTCGGGAAGTGCGTGAGGACTCGAGTCGCGCCCAGCAGTACGGCGCCGTGTTGCGCCTCGCGGTTACGCGCTGCACTGAGAGTCACATCGTCAGGTAGACCTGCGAGATAGCGCGCAAAATTCAGCGTGTTCAAGCCGTCACGGACGAATCCGGACTCGAGCGTGCCCGTGGCGTAAAGCGCGTCCATACTAGGGGAGACAGCATACGGGCTGCCCGAATACACCGGCTTGAGTCGCGCCCACTTCTCCTGAACCTGGACCTCCGTACGTGACGTGGTGTCTACGACCCAGGTAGTCGCAGTGGCCGGGACAGGCTGAGCCATCGGAGCTAACAGAGCTGCCAGGAGCGCGAACGCAACGAGCAATCGTCCGACTGCACGCCATGATTTCTGCGCGCTCATGAGATCTCCGAGTCGTCCGATCACGGCTTCAGACCTACTCCCTGCGTATCGCCGGGTGACACGTGGCTGCTGCAGTCATTCGTGCACGTCACAACAGCCCCGCCGATGACTTCATTTATCGGCATTTCCGGCAGGATACATGAGTCTCCGACATCCGTCAGTACTCCGGTACCCGAGGGGCATCTCACCCGAGCATCTTCCTCAGGTTCTCGCGGAGGCCCTCGGCGAACTCCTCCGTCTCGAGGGCGAGCGCTACATTGGCCTCGAGCCAGGACTGCACGTTGCCGGTGTCGAAACCGGTCGATGTCATCGTGACCGCATAGACGTCCTCTGTGCGAAGCAACTCGCGTATGGCATCCGTGAGCTGGATCTCGTTGCCGCGACCGGGTTCGGTCCGCGGGAGGATCTCCATGATCTTCGGCGTGAGCAGGTAGCGGCCGAATATGGCCAGATTGCTCGGCGCCTCGTTGACCGGCGGCTTCTCCACGAGGTCGGTCAGCTTGTAGACGCCCGGGTCGACCTCCTCTCCCGCGATGACTCCGTAGCGTGAGACGAGTTCGCGCTCCACCTCCTCGACCGCGATGACCGAAGCGCCCTCGTAGCGCTCGTGCACTTCGGTGAGGCGCTCGAGGCAGCCGTTCTCGGGAACGATCACGTCGCCGAGCATGACGAAGAACGGCTGGTCGCCGGTGAACGGCGCTCCGCACAAGACCGCATGACCTAGTCCACGCGGGCGCTTCTGGCGCACGTAGAAGACCTCAGCGAGGTCGGAGATGGCGCGCACCTGGCGAAGGCGGATATGGTCGCCGGACTGCTCGAGCAGGTTCTCGAGCTCGATCGATCGGTCGAAGTGATCCTCTATCGCCCGCTTGCCGCGGCCCGTGACGAGCAGAATCTCATCGGCGCCAGCCGCCACGGCCTCCTCGACGACATACTGGATGACCGGCTTGTCGACGACCGGCAGCATCTCTTTGGGCTGTGACTTGGTCACCGGCAAGAAACGGGTCCCCAAGCCAGCGGCGGGAATGATTGCCTTCATGCGCGTGCACCCTTTCCGGACATGTGGTTCGACTTCCGTGTGATTCACAACATCGTAGCGAATGTGCTCTGGTCATGCTTGCGCATGCGTGAATCGGCCGATGCGCGCGATTCGCGCCTTCTCGCGCAGAAAGCGCAGGGCCCGCCCCCTTTGCGGGGGACGGGCCCTGCAGTCGTGCTTCACGGCATCACAGATGCCGCGGGCGATGCTCGTGCTCCTAGTCCTCGAGGATCTGGGCCACGGCGACGCGCACGGCGTCACTCACGGCGTTGAGCCCTCCGAAGTAGGTCACGGTGTCGATGTGGTCCTTGTGGGTCTCGAGCGCCTGGGCGATGTCGGGGTGCAGCGCGTTTCTCGGGGTGGTGAGCATGACGCTGCGCACCTTGCCCTGCAACACGCCACCGGCAAGGGCGTCGGGGAAATCTGCCGACGTGGTGATGCCCACGCGGTCCCACATGTGCCCGGCGTTGTCGACGGCCCACGTCGCGATCGCGACGGCGGTCCCCCAGCGATGGTCGCCGGCGAGGCGGTCGACGGCGAAGCCGTCTGCCTCAAGCCCGGTCTGGACGAACGCGGGCACCGCCAGGGTTCCACCCAGGATGACCACGGTGTCGACAGAGGCGTCCATGATGGCCAGCGTGTCGGCGGAAAGGCCGTCGACCGGATGGGACAGCAGGATCGGCCAGCCCTGTGCGGCGGCAAGCGGTGCGACCGCCACGGCGTCGGGGAAGGTGCGTCCGGTCGCCACGAAGGCGCCGCCGCCGTAGCCCTCACCGAGCTCTTCGATGACGCGCTTGGCGACCTCGTCGGCGGTCTCGTAGCGGTTCTCACCGGCGATACGCTCGACGGTGTAGCCCGCATCGACGAACTGCTCCTCGACAAAGTCGCTCACCGCGACCGGGCCTCCGAGGATGATGACGTGCTCGGCACCCAGACGCGCGACCTCTGTCGCGGTGACGTCGGGCAGCGAGCCCTGGCGCACGAGCAGCAGCGGCACGTCGAGCGCTCCGGCGAGCGCGGTGCCGCCAA
>SKKZ01000198.1 GCA_007123455.1 Coriobacteriia bacterium
CAGTGCGGCCGGACTCCCGCCGAGGTGTAGCACCGACGCGCCCCGCCCTACCCGCCGCGCTTTCGGTACGGTCCGCGTCCTTCGCGGGCGACGTAGCCGAGCTCGGGCAGCAGCTCCGGGTGCGCCCAGAGCACGCGCATCAGGCGATCGGCGGTCGCGCCCTGCAGCACGGTGCCGCGCTCCCAGCGCCCCACGGTGCCCGCCCCCACGCCGAGCTGCGACTCCAGCTCGGCCTGCGTGAGCCCGAGGTCGTGGCGGAGTTGGTGGATCTCGTCGGAGGACAGGCGTCCGAGATCGGCACGGGCGGCGGCAACAGCAGCACGCTCAACGGCCTCCAACTTGTCCGCGCGGACGAGCGTCTCGCCACACGATTCGCACTTCTCGTGCGTGAATCCGGCGACCTCATACGTACCCTCGCGGAACTCCTCGAGGAGCGGCTCGTCGGTCCAGCGGAGCGCCAAGCGGGCCCCGCACACGGGGCAGTCTCGACGTGAATCGGATGCCATGTCCTTCACCTCTCAGTGTGCCTCGCCGTCATCGCAGAACGTGAGCACTAGGTAGTCCCCGTTGTCTTGCGCCATGAACTTCACGTACCGGCGGATGCCGTCAATGACGGGTCGGTAGATGTCGAGCCATACATCGGGCTTGGCGAGATGGCGCTGCGACTTGTGGAAGTCCGATTGTTCGAGCTTCGCAATGCAACTCTCGAGATCTCGGAAGGTACGGTGTTTCCGACGCAGATGCCGCCGGACCCGGTTCGTGACATCGTACCGACCCATGCGGAACGCCTCCTGCACTTCGCAAAGATCGTGCGCAGCAATCCGCCGCTCGTCAGGTTGTTCCGGTCTTGCCACGATCCATCCTCTCGCAAACTCTGCTGTGCGAGAGGGGCTCGCCACACGAATATAGCACCGTGCAATATTTCGGGCAAACAGCCGAGCGCCGAGGAGCCGACCCGCCCCTATCCGCCGCGCGTGCGGTACGGTCCCTGCACCTCGCGGGCCACTGGTGCGCGCACGTCGCCCTCGTGCGGCCGCACCTCGCGGTCGAGGCGGTCGCCGAGTTCGTCCGCTGCCACGTCCAAATCGTAGTCGGCCTGCAACCCGAGCCAGAACTGCGGGCTCGTGCCGAAATAGCGGGCGAGCCGCAGCGCCGTGTCTGCGGACACGCGGCGCTTGCCGAGGACGATCTCGTTGATGCGGCGAGCGGGCACGCCGATGCTGAGCGCAAGCCTGTTCTGGCTGAGCCCCATCGGCCGTAAGAACTCCTCGAACAGCACCTCGCCCGGGTGTACCGGAGGAAGCTTCTCCTGCACCATGAGCGCTCTCCTGTCAGTGGTAGTCCACGATCTCGACGCCGTACGCATCGCCGTCCCGCCACCAGAAGCAGATGCGCCACCGGTCGTTGACTCGGATGCTGTGCTGACCTTTGCGATCACCGGAGAGCTTCTCCAGGCGGTTCGCAGGCGGTGCTCGCAGGTCTTCAAGGCTGCCCGCGTTCTGCAGCATCCTCAGCTTCCGCGGTTGATCACTGCCCAAGCCTATGACGTAATACGTTAAACGTCAAACGTCAAACGTCAAACGATATATCTGCCCGATTCCCTCCTCCTGAGCGCCTAGGAGCCGCCCTCCGCCTCCCCCCCCCCACCTCCTCCGCTATACTGTCCCTGCCATCTCCGCAGCCTCCGAGGCAGGACGTCGCCCGTGCTCACCAAGCCCATCCACTTCCTCGCCGAATACCTGCGCATCAACGCCATCCGGCGGATGCTCACCATCGTCGACATCAAACGCGGGGAGGTCGCGGGCCTCATCGTCTTCGCCGCGGTGTTCGCCGTTTTCGAGGGCATCGGCATCTCGCTGCTCCTGCCCATCCTCCAGTACGCCGAGGGCGGGCAGACCGCGGTCCTCGAGAGCTCGGGCTTCATCTGGGTGCTGCTCTCCGACTTCATGGACCTGTTCGGCCTGCCGGTCACCCTGCCGGTGCTGCTCGTGCTCGCGTTCGTCCCGATCCTCATGCGCCAGGCGGTCTTCTACTTCAACACCTGGTACTCGGCGGTCGTCTCGAGCCGCATCGCCATCCGGATGCGCATGCAGACGCTCGACACCGTGCTCGACGCCGACCCGGAGTTCTTCTCCCGCCACTCGGTGGGCAAGCTCGTCAACGTGCTCATCGCGCAGACGGGCGCGGCCGGCGCGGCCATCCTCCAGGTCATCAAGTTGCTCTCGATCGGCCTGCTCATGGCGCTCTACGTCGCCATCCTGCTCGCGATATCGGTGCCGCTCACGCTCGTCACCCTCGCCTTCGCGCTGCTCGTGTCCGGGCTCATCAAGACGAGCATCCGGCGGATCCGGCAGTTCGGCGTGGAGAGTGCGGCGATCAGCCAGGAGATGATGGGCAAGATCGTCGAGCGCATGGGCCTCATGCGGCTGATCAAGCTGCGCGACCAGAAGCGTGCCGAGTCCGAGCGCATCCGCGTGTTCTCCGAGAAGATGCGGCTGCTCGGCGTGAAGAAGGCGCGGATCGGGGCGCGCATCGAGGTCACGGCCGACCCGCTGCTCATGCTCTCGGTGTTCATCACGCTCTACATCGGTATCGCCGTGCTGGGGATGACGCTCGCGCAGCTCGGCCTCGTGCTCTTCGTGCTCTCCCGGCTCAACGCCAAGATCAAGGAGTTCAACAAGGGGCGCGAGGAGATCTCGAAGAACATGGCGGGCATCCTGCTCGTGCAGCAGACCACCGAGGAGGCGATCCGCTCCAACCGCATCACGGGCGGCACCGTTCCCTTCGAGGGGCTCGCGCGCGAGATCGTGCTTTCCGACGTGACGTTCGACTACCCCGACTCCTACACCGCCGAGGGCAAGCTGCTCTCCGCGGGCAAGGAGGTGCTCAAGGGGGTGTCGGCGACGATCCCGGCGGGCTCGTTCACCGCGCTCGTGGGACGGTCGGGCGCGGGCAAGTCCACGCTCGTCGAGCTCCTGCCGAGGCTGCGCGACGCGACAGGCGGCACCATCACGCTCGACGACACCGACATCCGCGAGTTCGAAGTGGGCTCGCTTCGCAAGGGCATCGGGTATCTCACGCAGTCCGCGATGCTCTTCAACGACACCGTGCGCGAGAACCTCGTCTACGGGCTCGACTTCGAGCCGACCGAGGAGCAGATCCGCGCCGCGCTCGAGCAGGCCTACGCGAGCTTCGTCTACGAGCTGCCCAACGGCCTGGAGACCAACCTCGGCGACCGCGGCGTGCGCTTCTCGGGAGGCGAGCGTCAGCGCATCGGGCTTGCGCGCGTGCTGCTCGCCGACACGAGCGTGCTCATCTTAGACGAGCCCACGAGCGCGCTCGACTCGGAGAGCGAGGCGTTCATCCAGAAGGCGCTTTCCGACCTGCACGGCACCAAGACGATCATCGTCATCGCGCACCGGCTCGCCACCGTCATCAAGGCCGACCAGCTGCTCGTGATCGAGGACGGGCACATCGTCGAGCGCGGGACGCACGAAGAGCTCGTCGAGAGCGGCGCGACGTATCAGAAGCTCTTCGAGACGCAGCTGCTGGCGTAGGGGTCAGGCGCGAGGCAAACGATATCAATTCGCAATCGCATGATATCGTTAATGAATCATGAGTTCGTCTTCTCCCATGTAGCGTCTCGACCAGCCTTGCTACATCTGATCTCCCCTTTGTCACGAAGCTCCCCGAGCACCCGCACGATGGTCGGTCGACTCACGCCGGGGCAGGCCCGCTCGATGTCGCCATAGCGAAACGTCGGCGGAAGGTGGCGGATACACTCGATCACCATCTCTCGCTTGGCTCCTCGGCCGGACTTCATGTGTCCCACGCGGTCCTCGAACTGGCGATACGCCGCGAGGAGAACTCCCAGGCAGTACTCGAGCCAGGGACCCAAGTCGTGTCGGCCCTCGTGCCAACCCTGCGATGACTCCTCCAGCGCTCCGTAGTAGGTCTCCTTGGTGTCTTCGACAATCTTCTCAAGACTGACGTACCGTCCCACGTCGTAGCCGTTCTGGTAGAGCAACATCAAGTTCAGCAGACGCGATACCCGACCGTTGCCGTCGCAGAACGGGTGGATGCACAGGAAGTCCAGGATGAACGCCGGGACCACGATCAGAGGGTCGACCACGCGTGCCTCGATCGCATGCCGGTACCCGCGGACCGCATCGCCGGTGGCATCCTCCGCCACGTGCGGAGGAACAGGGCTGAAGCGGAGCCGATGCGTGCCATCGGGCAGCACGTCGATGATGTCGTTTGGCGAGTCCTTCCACGTGCCGCCCGACGCCGGTGAGAAACTCAACAAGTCGCGGTGGAGCTGCAAGATCAGCCCCGGCGTCAATCGCATTCCCCGGGCGTTCGCGTGAATGGTTGCCAGCACATCGCGGTATCCAGCAATCTCCTGCTCCGGGCGATTCCGTGGAGCCGTCTTCTCGGCGGCGATCTCGACGATGCGTGCCGAGGGAGCTACCACGCCTTCGATTCTGTTCGATGATTCGATGCTCTGAACGGTGGCGACCTCTCGCAGTGCGCGGAGCATCTGTGGGGACTGACGCTCGAACAACTGCTGCTTACCCTTGTGCTCGCCGAGCATGCGAATCGACTGAACGGTGCTGGGAGAGACGACCAGCTCCTCGAGATAGCCGGGGTTGAACGAACCTCGCATGCCCGCCTCCTCAGAAAACGATATCAACTCATTGGTAGATGATATCGTTAATG
>SKKZ01000164.1 GCA_007123455.1 Coriobacteriia bacterium
AGCCGAACCCGGTGACATCCGTAGCCGCGTTGACCCCCACCGCGACCATCGCCTCGCACGCATCCTTGTTGAGGTGTGCCATCGACTCGACGACACCGGTGATGCTCTCCTCGGTCTCGAGACCCGCCTTGAGCGCGGTGTTCATGATCCCCACGCCGATACGCTTGGTGAGCACGAGCACATCGCCCACGTGCGCACCGACGTTGCGGACGACCCGGTCCGGCTCGACCTCACCCATCACAGCAAGACCGAACTTCGGCTCGGCATCGTCGATGGTGTGACCGCCGACAACGAGTGTCCCCGCCTCGGCGCACTTAGCGGCACCCCCCTGGAGCACACGCGCGACGATGTCAGGATCCATCGAACAGGGAAATGCGAGCATATTGAGTGCGACAAGCGGCCGCCCACCCATCGCGTAGACATCGGAGAGTGCGTTGGCGGCTGTGATACGCCCGAAATCGTATGGATCGTCGACCATCGGCGTGAAGAAGTCGACCGTGAGCAGGACCGCGCGATCCCCGAGAAGGTAGACCGCCGCGTCATCGCTGGTCTCGAAGCCCACCATCAGCTCGTCGGACTCCTGCGGAGAGAGCGTCGAGAGCACCGCCTTGAGGTCCTCCGGACCCCACTTGGCTGCTCAACCCGCCTTGCTCGACAGTTGCGTCAGACGTACCGGCTCGCTCACACGGCCTCCCCTCATCATCAGGTTTCGCCCCCGGAGGACCCGACAGCGCCGACCGCAGTTGCACAGTGTTTACCCGTAGCTCACGCGGAGCGCTGTCGCCCCGAACGCACCGAGGGGCACGCCGAATGTGCGCCCCTTCACCGCAACGGGCTCCCCGCCTCTCACATCGACCACGGTATCGACCGATCGCTCGAAAGTGACGGTAGCGGTCACCGGCTCGCTATCGTGGTTGAGTAGGAACAGTACATCATCAGCATCCCCGCCGAACAGCGCCACCTCGACCGGGGGAGCATCGCACTTCACCTTCGAGCCGCACCCTGCCGCATCGGCAACGGCCCCGTAGATGCGCCGCAGAAAAGCCGATATCTCGGCCGGGGGCGTCCGCATGCCCATCTGCCCGAGCACCCGCTCGAAAGGGGCGGCGACACAGACCGCGCGACCCTGACCGTACAGGTGCAATGTGACGAGCGGACTACCGGCCGAATCGGTCGCGATGACCGTCGAGATCCCCGGTCCGAGTAGGGCAAAGTGCGGCACCTCGGCAGGAACGTCGAAGGGCTCGAGTCGGCCGAGCACGTCCTGCTGCGCGACGCGGCACGTGGCCCGATGACGTGAACCGCCATGGCCGAGGAAGTCCACGCCGAGGACCTCGCGTGCGACGGGGCCGACCTCGCCGCCACCGTAAGAGAACACCAGGGAACCACCTTGTTGCACCCACGCGCCGAGCCGCTCCCAGGTACCGTCCGCCAGATCGGTCACCGACGCTACGATCAACACGGCAAACGGATCGAACGGGTCTTCTTCGCGCGTCACCGTGACCGGCACGTGCGCCTCCTTTGCACGCACGAACGCCTCAAAGCATGACCGCGGGGCATAGAGGGAGGAGAGCGCCGGAAGTTGTGCGGTCCGCTCCTGCGGAAGGAGCACCGCCGTGCGGTCGGCCGGGCGCACGTTCGCACGCAGATCGAGCCGTGACACCATCCCGGCGAATGCTTCGAGTTCGCGCATGGCGGCCTTGGGCTCACCATCGGAGTCCCTCACTCCGACCAGCGCCTCGAACGGGTCCACGTGATAGGGAATGCGTCGCTCGAGCACCATGTCGCGCCAGCGCCGAACGAGCGCCCCCGACGCGCCGTTCATCACGCCCGAGTACAGCGCACACCTCAGCGCGGCTGCCTCCTCCTCGTGTGACGCGTCGAGCATGTGCGAGCCGAGCTCATCGAGAAGCACCGGCTTGCCGTGTGCGCTCGTGTGCAGCAGATAGGAGTCGAGATACGTAGACCTGCCCGGACCGATCGGACCCTCGGCCGCGTAGCTGCGATACCGCATCGTCGGATGACTGACGGCTATCTCACACTCGCGCAGCGTGGAACGGCCATCGAATCGAGCCGCGTGAAAGAGCGTCTCGGGATCGACAGCGAGCATCACCGGACGGGCGGGGTCGAACTCGCGCACCGCCTCGCGCAGCGTCGTGGCCCAGGAATCGAATTCCTGCGCCGAGTCGAACCGGCAGCAGAACGCCTCGTTCGCAAGCTCCCAGGCGAATATCGACCGGTCAGATCGGTGGCGCTCGACGACATGCCGCACGAGAGCAGTCTCTCGCTCGATGAGGTACGGGTCGGTCCGCGGGTCACGCTTCCCTCCCCATACGACATCGTTGAGATCGGCATGGCAGTCGTCGGCGAAGAAGGACACGATCAGACGGAGTTTGTGGGCACCGGCAGTGGTGATGAGATCCGCAAGACGGTCAGCCGTTTCGCCGGAGTAACGTCCGACCTGGGGCTCGAACAAACGCCACGAGACGAAGATGCGCACCAGCGTAAGGCGGGCCGCGGCGAATGCGGCGAAGTCGCTGTCGATGTCCCCGGCGTACCACTCCTCCGCCGTCCGGTCCTCCGAGTCAAGCGGGTAGTAGTTCACGCCGAGCGGGAAGAGGGTGTTGCGCCGTGGCCCGTCTGCCGCATGCGCCCGCGGTTGCCCGCCGGTGGACTTCGCCGGGTCTTGTTGCGTGCTCACAACCCGCTCCTCTCCACGGTGGCGTCGTAGAGTTCCCAGAACCGTCCGCGCCGACGGGTGTCATGGTGAGCTGCCTGTCGCACGGCCCACTCGGCCTCGGTGTGGCGCCCGCCGAGGAACGCGACCGCAGCCTGACCGAACAATGCGCGCACACACCCGGGGTCGAGTACCGCTGCGGCGTCGTAGGCGTCACCCGCATCCGTGTACTTCTGCAGCGCGAGAAACGACTCGGCCAGCAGCACGTAGGGCATCGCATGACCCGGAGCCATCGCCGTGAGTGCGCGAAAGAGTTTCGCGGCGCGCTCGGCGAGTGCCGGGCGCCGGGCGAACGCGACACCGAGGGCGTAGACGGCGGTAGCCGTGTTCGTCGAGAGCGTCAGCGCGCGCAACGCACACGCGGTTGCCTCGTTGAGCGACTCCTGCTTGAGGTAGAGGTGCGCCATCAACGAGAGGGCCTCGACGTCATCGGCATGCTCGCCGAGCACGAGGCGGATGAGCTCGGCAGCTTTGAACAGCTCTTCGTGAGCGGCGTACGCGTGGGCGGCTTTCAGACGGCTCTTGCGGTCGGCTGCCACCTCGGTCAGATCGGACTTCGGGCACTCGTCCGTAGCGTAGCCGGAGAGCGCAAAGAAGAACTCGTCCTGGCTCGGATCGAGCTCTCCGGCTTTGCGGAACCCGGGCAGTGCAGTGCCCATCCCCTCACGTTTGAGAGCCGCGACGGCCAGGTCATACATCGCCCGCGGCTCGCGCGGATCGATCTCGAGCGCACGCTTCCATGCGGCGACCGCCTCATCGGTGAAGGAGGCCGCACTGAGCGCCTCGCCGAGCTGGACGTGTGCCGTTGCGAAGTCCGGCGCGACCTCCGCGAGCTCCTGCCAGACGAGGACCGAGCGATCCCACAAGCCTCCGAGACGGTCGTACGCCTGACCGAGGACGAAATAGGCGGGAGCACAACCGGGATCGAGTTCGATGGCACGTGTTGCCGAGGTCGCCGCCTGCTCACAGAAGCCCTCGTCGAGCATGAGTCCGGCCAGCAGGCAGTGGATGAGCGGGGCCTGCTCGTCGATACGCAGTGCCTGATAGCAGGCGACCACCGCAGGTGCGGTGCGTCCCTGTCGTGCGAGGCCCTCGGCGAGGAGCACCTGCTGGGATCGCTCGGCCATCAGGATCCGCCTCCCCCGCTGTTGCGCCCGCCGGAGACCCGGGAGACCAGCTCGAGTGCGCTCTCGGCGCCGCGCACGATCCCGTTCGCACCGACGTCGCGAGCCACGCGGGGGTCGGCGACGAACGGTCCGCCCGACACGAGCAGCACGATGTCGGCACGGTCTGCCGAGAGGAACATCTCCCGCACGCGGAGCACGGCGTGTGCGGTCGAGACCATCTCGGCGCAGACGATCGCGATGCGGGCACCCGATTCTTCGCTACGGGCGAGGAACTCGGCGGGTCGCGCGCCCCGGCCCAGGTCGACCACACGGTGGCCTGCCTCCCTGAGCGCGGCGCCGATGATGTTCTTGCCGATGTCGTGAAGGTCGCCGTGCATGGATCCGATGACCACGGTGACACCGGTGTCGCGGGGTGTCTGAGGAGGCATCACGAAGGAGATGATCTGGTCGGCGATGGCCGACGCCTGCGTGAAGGTGTACTCGTTGATCGAGCCGTCCGCCCACGAGCCGCCGAGTATCGCCAGAGCAGGTGCGAAGAGCGAGTCGAAGAGTTCGGATTGTCCGATACCTTCGCCACGGGATCGTTCGATCACCGAGATGGCAGCAGCGGGATCGTGGCGCACGAGTGCCCGGTAGAGACGCAGTGGTGCATCATCTGCCACGTTCCGCACGCCCCCTTCAGCCACGATGTCGTATATCGCCCGGCGACGCGGATCCGCAGTGCGGCCGCAGTACTCCGGCGGTAGAGTCATGGTAGCGGTGGTGGGATTCGAACCCACACGGCCTTGCGGCCAG